>NZ_JBGLYN010000039.1:0-57096 GCF_047304045.1 Variovorax sp. Varisp85 | reverse complement strand
ATGGCGGTCACACCATCGTCTACGGTCGCTTCGATGCTCAGGCCGTCATAGCCGTCCTCGACTGCCGCCCTGAACGCCGCTTCGACAGCAGCGGACAGGAGAGCAAGCCGAGCGGCATGCAGCGCGTCAGGCGTGACGGCCATGGCTTAGCCCTGCGACGACTTCGGGGCGGGCTTGAGGGGCACGAGGCGCGGCGAAATCGCAAGGTTGCCGGTGCGGTCCACGTAGAGGCTGTTCGGGGCCAGCGTGTAGTCGCCCACCGGGTGGAACAGCGCAGCGCCGTCCTTGTCCTTTTCGAGAATGATCTCGGTCTTGGTGGGATACGGGTCAGGATTGCCCTGACGGTCTGCGAGGTGCAGCCACACGGTCTGAAAGTTCAGGCTGTAGGCCTTGCCGGTGGCTTTTGCGTTGCCGCTTTGGTTGCGGACATCGGTTGACGTTACCGAGATGCGGATCATGTAGGCTCCTAGTTACGTTAATCACATTGATTAACTTAGCGGAGCCTATCCATTAATCACCCTGTTTAACAAGGGCCGGATATGCTTAAACAGGTTGAGTAACCGATATACAACACGATTAATCTACGACTATGCAAAACACCATGAATCTGCTAGCCGCCGCCGAACAGGTCCAAGACCTCTCCGCATGGGCCGCGAAACTTGGCTTGTCGAAGCAGGCCCTGTACACCGCAAAGTACCGCGAGCACCTGAGCCCCGCCGTAGCTGGAGCGCTGGCCGAAGAACTCGGAAAAAACGCGCAGGAGTGGATCGTGGTGGCCGCACTCGAATCCGAACGGGACAGCGCGTGCAAAACCCGCATGGTCAAGCGAATGGGCAAGGTTTTGATGTTGTAATTTGTGAGATATGACCTCTCGCTTTCGTCACGTCGCCCTGATCGGCAAATACCAGGCTTCCGGCGCCCGAGCGCAGGCGGATGCGCGCGACGGCGTCATGGAAGGCATCGGCACCTTCCTCGAATCGCAAGGCTGCACGGTGTTCGTCGAGCGCTCGACCTGCGAAGACGACGATGACGGCGCCCCCGCCCATCCGCGCTACGAAGCCCTGAGCGTCGAGGAAATCGGCCAGCGCTGCGACCTCGGCCTGGTGGTCGGCGGCGACGGCACCATGCTCGGCATCGGCCGGCAGCTCGCCAGCTACGGCATTCCGCTGATCGGCATCAACCGCGGCCGGCTCGGCTTCATCACCGACATCCCGCTCGACAACTACCAGGCCACGCTGATCCCGATGCTGGCCGGCGAGTACGAGGAGGACCACCGCAGCCTGATGCATGCACAGGTCGTGCGCGACGGCGCCTCGGTGTTCGACGCGCTCGCGATGAACGACGTGGTCGTGAACCGCGGCGCCACCTCCGGCATGGTCGAGCTGCGCGTGTCGGTGGGCCGCCATTTCGTGGCCAACCAGCGCGCCGACGGCCTGATCATCGCCACGCCCACGGGCTCGACCGCCTATGCGCTGTCGGCAGGGGGGCCGCTGCTGCATCCGGCGGTGCCGGGCTGGGTGCTGGTGCCGATCGCGCCGCACACCCTATCGAACCGCCCCGTGCTGCTGCCTGATGCCGACGAGATCGTGATCGAGCTGGTGGGCGGGCGCGACGCCAGCGCCAATTTCGACATGCAGTCGCTGGCCTCGCTCGCGATCGGCGACCGCGTGGTGGTGCGCCGCTCCGACTTCCGGGTGCGCTTCCTGCACCCGCGCGGCTGGAGCTATTTCGACACGCTGCGCAAGAAACTTCATTGGAACGAAGGGGGCTCCTGAAATGGCGCTGCGACGCATCGCACTGCGCGACTTCGTGATCGTGCGATCACTCGAACTCGACCTGTCCGGCGGCTTCACGGTATTGACCGGTGAGACCGGCGCGGGCAAATCCATCCTGATCGACGCACTGCAGCTGGCTCTGGGCAACCGCGCCGACGCGGGCGCCGTGCGCGAAGGCGCCGAGCGGCTCGACGTGAGCGCCGAATTCGACGCCGACCCGGCCCTGGACACGTGGCTCGACGAGGGCGGCTTCGAGGCCGGCGACGCGCTGCTGCTGCGCCGCACCGTCGACCTGCAGGGCCGCAGCCGCGGCTGGATCAACGGCAGCCCGGCCACGGCCACGCAATTGCGCGAACTCGGCGACCGTCTGCTCGACATCCACGGCCAGCACGCCTGGCAGAGCCTGACGCGGCCCGAAGCCGTGCGCGGCCTGCTCGACGCCTACGCGGGCGTGCGCACCGACGCGCTCGACGCCGCATGGCAGGGCTGGCGGCAGGCACTTTCGGCGCTCGAACATGCGCGCTCGGCGCAAGACTCGCTGCAGCGCGAACGCGAACGGCTGCAGTGGCAGATCTCCGAAGTCGCCAAGCTCGCGCCGGGCGCCGACGAATGGGAAGAGCTGTCGACCAACCACTCGCGCATCTCCAACGCGCAAGCGCTGATCGACGCAGCCCAGGGCGCCAGCCAGGCGCTGGAAGACGACGACAGCGGCGCCCTCTCCGCGCTCTCGCGGGCGGCCACGCTGCTGCAGAACTGCGAGCACATCGAGCCCGAGTTCCGCGCGCTGGGCGAGGTGCTCGCCTCCTGCGTGGCGCAGGCTTCCGACGCGGCCCACACGCTGCACGGCTACCTGCGCGACGCCGACACCGACACCGATCCGCAGAGCCTGGCCGAGCTGGATGAACGCATGGGCCTGTGGATGTCGCTTGCGCGCCGCTACAAGCGCACACCCGCCGAACTGCCGGCGCTGCTGGCCGGCTGGCAGGCCGAACTGCAGGCGCTCGATGCGCAAAGCGATCTCGAAGGCCTGGAGCGTGCCGAGCAAGGCGCGCAACAGGCCTACATGAAAGAAGCCAAGGCGCTGGGCAAGGCCCGCAAGCAGGCCGCCCCCCGCCTCGCCCAGGCCGTCACCGACGCCATGCAGGGCCTCGGCATGCAGGGCGGACGCTTCGACGTCGAACTGCAGCCGCTGGCACAGCCCAGCCGCGCCGGCCTCGAAGACGTGGCCTTCCTCGTTGCCGGCCACACCGGCAGCACGCCCCGGGCCATCGGCAAGGTGGCCTCGGGCGGCGAACTGTCGCGCATTGCGCTGGCCATCGCCGTCACGACCAGCCAGCTCGGCGCCGCGCAGACGCTGATCTTCGACGAGGTCGATGCCGGCGTCGGCGGGGCCGTGGCCGAGACGGTCGGGCGGCTCATGAAGCAGCTCGGCCGCGACCGCCAGGTGCTCGCCGTGACCCACCTGCCCCAGGTGGCCGCCTGCGCCGACCATCACCTCGTGGTGGCCAAGCGCCAGACGGCGGCGGCGGGCAAGGACGGCCCGCGCACCGAAAGCGGTGTATCGCGCCTCGACGACGATCACCGCGCCAGGGAAATCGCCCGCATGCTGGGCGGCGAGAAGGTCTCGCAGACCTCGCTCGCGCATGCACGCGAGCTGCTCGGTCACAAGACTCCGGCGACCGCGCCATGAGCCTCGACCTCGTGCTCATCACGGGCATGTCGGGCTCCGGCAAGTCGGTGGCCCTGCACGCGCTGGAAGACGCTGGCTACTACTGCGTCGACAACCTGCCGCCCGAGCTGCTGACCCCGTTCGTCGCGCTGCAGCATGAGCAGCAGGCCACGCGGGTGGCCATCGCCATGGACGTGCGCAGCGGCGTCTCGCTGCCGATCGTTCCGCATCAGCTCGACGCGCTGCAGCGCGACGGCGAGATCTCGCTGCGTTCGCTGTTCCTCGACGCAACCACCGACGCCCTGCTGCGCCGCTATTCGGAAACCCGCCGCCGCCACCCGCTCTCGCGCCAGGAGGGTCGCACAGACGTGCCCGAGCAGCATCGCGTGCTGATGCAGGCGATCGAGCTCGAACGCGAGCTGCTGGCCGACCTGCGCGACGGCGCCGACGTGATCGACACCAGCCTGATCCGGCCTGCGCAGCTGCAGAGCTACATCAAGTCATTGATCTCCGCGCCCCAGAGCGCGCTGACGCTGGTGTTCGAGTCATTCGCCTTCAAGCGCGGCGTACCGCTCGATGCCGATTACGTGTTCGACGTGCGCATGCTGCCCAATCCGCACTACGTGCCCGCGCTGCGCCCGCTCACAGGCCGCGACGAGCCGGTGATCGAATGGCTGCGCGAGCACGACGACGTGGCACGCATGTATGACGACATCGAGCAGTTCCTTGCGCACTGGCTCGATGCGCTGGCGCGCGACCATCGCAGCTACGTGACTGTGGCCATCGGCTGCACGGGCGGGCAGCATCGTTCGGTGTTCCTGGTCGAGCAGCTGGCGCGCTCGTTCGGTGCGCGCTGGGGTGCGCTCAAGCGGCACCGCGAGCTCGACGCGGTCTGACTGCCTAAGCCTCGCTGCCCTCGAGCAGCTTGCGCATCGGCGCCGGCAGGCCCAGCCGGCCCCACTCGTCCGCATCGACCCAGCGCGCACCCTCGCCTTGCGGCTGGCCGCCCTGAAGCTTCAACGGGTGCAGGTGAAGGTCCTTGTGGGTCAGCACATGCACGAAGGCCGGCAGGTCCTGCAGGCCGCGCTGCGCAGTCGTCGGCAGCACGGCCAGAAGGTCTTCGCGGCTGTCGAACACGGGCAGGCAATAAAGCCCCGCCCAGATGCCCTTCGACGGCCGCTTCTCCAGCCACACGCGGCCGTGCGCATCGCGCGCCAGCAGTACCCAGAGCGACTGGGCGCTGCGCTTGAGCTTGCGCGTCTTGACGGGATATCGCTCCGTCGCGCCTTCCCGCAGGGCCGCGCAGGTCTTGTTGACCGGGCAGATCATGCAGCTCGGCTTGCGCGGCAGGCAGACCGTGGCACCCAGGTCCATCACGCCCTGGGTGTAGTGCGCGATGGCTTCTTTCTGGTCGGCCGGAGGAAGCAATTGCGTCGCGAGGTCCCACAGCGCACGCTCCTGCGCCGCCGAAGACATGTCGCCCGCGAAACCGAGCACGCGCGTCAGCACGCGCTTGACGTTGCCGTCGAGGATCGCCACGCGCTCGCCGAAGCAGAACGCCGCAATGGCCGCGGAGGTCGAGCGGCCGATGCCGGGCAAGGTGACGAGCTCGGCGGCGGTGCGCGGAAACTCGCCGCCGAAGCGCGCGACAACATCCTGCGCACAACGGTGCATGTTGCGCGCCCGGCTGTAGTAGCCCAGCCCGCTCCAGAGCCCGAACACCTCGTCCTCGGTGCCGGCGGCCAGCGCCTTCACGTCGGGAAATCGTTCGAGAAAGCGCGCGAAGTAGCCGAGCACCGTCGACACCTGCGTCTGCTGGAGCATCACCTCCGACAGCCAGACGCGGTACGGGTCGCGGGTGTTCTGCCACGGCAGCTGGCTGCGCCCGTGGCTGCGCTGCCAGCTCACGATCTGCGAGGCGAAATCGGGGGGCAATGGCAGGGTTGCAGCCGCCGTGGAGACGGAAACTTCAGGCCGCACGCAGCTCGCCGACAGTGGCCGCGGCCTGCGGCCTTCCGTGCTGCGCGATCATCGATGTGAACTCGCGCAGCTGCACATGAAGCTCGGTGAGGTTGCTCTCCTGAGAGGCAAGCTCGACCAGCCGCTCGTCGAGGTTGCCCGCCGCGCTCTGGATGCGCTCGATCGCCTCGATGCGCTTGCTGAAATTGCGGCGGCGCTCCTTGAGCTGCGCGTCGATCTGCGCGCTCGCACCCTTGCTCCAGCGCTCGACCTCGGTCATGGCCGCTTCGTTGACGAGCCGCAGCCGGCTGGCCAGCGCACGCACCAGCTTGTCGCAGAAGTCGGCCTGCGCGAGCTTCAGCAGGTTGCCCACGCCCAGGTAGTGGATGTGGCTGCGCTCGATCTGGCCCAGCTCCTGTTCGAAGCCCGTGAGATCGGGCTCGGCCGGCGCCTGCAGGGTGAAGCCCTGCTCGGCATTGAGCTGGCGGAAGGTGGCGTGCAGCATCGACTGGATCTCCGCCGTGGTCGCCTGCACTTCGCGCAGGTTGTTGCGCAGCGAGTCGAAGGTCTCGGCGTACACCTTGCGCACGTTGAACTTGACACCGGGGCGCTTGAGCGCGGCCGACAGCCGCACCATGTCGGCCTTCAGCGCGGTACGGCCGAGCACGGCATATACCTCGCGCAGCAGCTTGCCCTGCACCGATCGCAGCGCCAGGATGCGCGTGTTGCTTCCTTCGAACTCGGTGTGCTCCTGGTCGATGCGCGCGCGCATGTGGCGGATCACCGAGACGTTCTTGCCGCGCAGCCCCTGCAGTTCGAGCGCCTGCTCGGACAGGTCGCGCTGGCGCACCTTCAGGATGCGCTCGGCCTCGGCGCGCAGCGCGGTCATGCCCGCGTCGACCGCCAGCCGCAGCATGGTTTCACGCTTGCCGAGCACGCCTTCGGCCAGCAGGGATTCGAGCGCCGGCAGACGGCTGGCCTCCAGCAACTGGCCGTCGTGCTGGATCTTGGCCTGCAGGCCCTTCTGCGCCGACACCGGCAGCACCTGCGCCAGCGGCACTTCGAGCAATCGGGCCGCGCCTTCGCGCTGGCGCTCGATCTGCTGCTCGATGTGGGCGGGCTGGCTCAGCGTATCCCACATCGTGTCGATCTTGTTGAGCACCACGAAGCGCGTGTCGTTGCCTTCGTCCTCGGTGATCAGGTGTTCGCGCCAGATCGAGAGATCGGAGCGCGTCACGCCGGTTTCAGCACCCAGGATGAAGACCACCGCATGGGCCTGCGGAATCAGGCTCACCGTGAGTTCGGGTTCGGCGCCGATCGCATTCAGGCCCGGGGTGTCGAGAATCACCAGCCCTTGCTCCAGCAGCGGATGCGGCATGTTCAGCACCGCATGGCGCCAGCGCGGGATCTCGACGCGGCCCTGCGCGTCCTGCGCCGGGTTGTCGTCGGGGGTGTCGTCGTCCCAGAAACCCAGCGTGCGCGCTTCGTCCTTGGTGACCCAGCGCACCTCGGCCACCTTGCTCATGGCCTGCGCCAGCTGCTCGGCGTCGCCGACGTCGATGGAGATCTCGGTCCACCGCGCGGGTTTCTCGCGCCAGTGGGCCAACGAATGCGGCTCCAGGCGGGTTTCGATGGGCAGCAGGCGCAGCTTGGGCGCGAGCGCGGCGTCGTAGCCCAGCTCGGTCGGGCACATCGTGGTGCGGCCCGCGCTGGCCGGCATGATGCGCCGCCCGTAGCCGGCGAAGAAGATGGCGTTGATCAGCTCCGACTTGCCGCGCGAGAACTCGGCGACGAAGGCGACCATGACCTTGCTGGTGCGGATCTGCGTCTCGAGGCCGCGCAGGCGCTCCGCCACCGCCTGGTCGAGCAGCTCGTTCTCGGTCAGCCAGCGGGACAGCCACTGCAGCCGGTGGGCGAAATTGCTTCGCCAAGCGCCGTGCTGATCGAGTTGTTGGTTGAAAGAGCGGCTCAAGGGAAATATGTAAGAAACAACTTACAAATATAGCATCGGGAGGTGGCAACAACCGTTTCTAGATTGTTTCTCTCGTCGGATTGTGACGCTTACTTCTGGCACTTGGGGCAGTAATAGGTAGAGCGCTGTCCCTGACGCAGCAGGCGGATCGGCGTTGCGCAAACCCGACAGGGTTCGCCCGCGCGGCCATAGACGGTCGCTTCGAGCTGGAAATAGCCATTCTGGCCGTCCACATTGGAGAAATCGCGCAGCGTGCTGCCGCCCTTCTCCACCGCCCGGGCCAGGATCTCACGCACCGCCGCATGGAGCCGGGCCGCCCGGGGGCGGCTGATGCGCGCGGCCGACAGCGTCGGCCGGATGCCCGCCTGGAACAGCGCCTCCGACGCGTAGATGTTGCCCACGCCTACCACCACGTCGCCCGCCAGCAGCACCTGCTTGACGGCGCTCCTGCGCTTCTTGAGGCCGGCATGGAAGGCATCGAGGTCGAAGGCGTCGCCCAGCGGCTCCATGCCCAGCCCGCCGAGGAGCTTGATGGCCCACGGGGCGGCCTCGTCGTCCACGTAGACCACCGCGCCGAAGCGGCGCGGATCGTTGAGCCGCAGCGTGCCCCGGTCGGTGACCAGGTCGAAATGGTCGTGCGGCCCGGGCAGCGGCAGCGCCGCATCGAAACGCAGGCTGCCAGACATGCCCAGGTGCAGCAGCAGGATGCCGCGGTCGAGGTCGATCAGCAGGTATTTGCCGCGCCGCCGCACCTCGCGCACCTGCCGCCCGACCAGCGCCTCGGGCAGCACCATCAGCGCCCAGCGCAGGGGCTTGCCGATGCGCACCGCGTCGATGCGCGCGCCCGCGATGCGGTCGGCAAAGCCGCGGCGGGTGACTTCGACTTCGGGCAGTTCAGGCATGAAAGTAAATCTCCGGCAAACGCCAGCGGTAACGAGGCCCCAGGGGGCGCTCATTCGGGAGCCTCGATTATTATGGTCGGATGAATCTTTCGCCCCGCCGACACCGCCTTGCGGCGGCCGCGTCCCTCGCCTTGCTGGCCTGTGCGGTTCACGCACAATCCTCCGCCCCTGCAACTCCTGGCAGCCCCGTGCTGACCATCGAACACTCGGCTCAGCCGAAGCCCGCAGTCAAGCCCAAGGGCACTGCGGCCAAGGCGGCCAGCGAGCCCGCACCGCAGCCGTCTGCGCTGACGGCCGACCTGTTCTATGAAATCCTGATGGGCGAGATGACCGCCCGCTCCGGCGATCCCGGCTCCGGCTACGCGCTGGTGCTCGATGCCGCTCGCCGGCTGCGCGACGGCAAGCTGTTCCAGCGTGCGGTCGAGATCGCCCTGCAATCGCGCTCGGGCGATGCGGCGCTCGCCGCGGCGCGGGCCTGGCAGGAAGCCCTGCCGACCTCGCGCGACGCGCGCCGCATCGAGCTTCAGATCCTGATCGCGCTGAACCGCATCGGCGAAACCGTCGAGCCGCTGCGCGCCGAAGTGGCTGCAACCTCGCAAGTCGAACGCCCGCTGCTCATGGCCGTGATCGCACGCAACTACGCGCGCGCCTCGGACAAGAAGCTGGCCGCCTCGGTGGTCGAGCAGGCCCTGGTCGACGAACTGAAGAGCCCGACCAGCGGCGGACTGGCCTGGGCTACCGTCGGCCGTCTGCGCCTCAATGCAGGCGATGCCTCCGGCGCCCTGGAGGCTGCGCGCAAGGGCCAGGAGATCGACCCGGCCTCCGATGCGCCTGCGGCGCTGGCGCTCGAGATGATCGACCCCGGCCAGCCGCTCGCCGAGCCGATCGTCACGCGCTACCTGAGCAGCAACCCGAAGGCCGCGCCCGACCTGCGCATCGCCTATGCGCGCGTGCTGGTCGAGAACCGGCGCTTCAACGACTCCGCCGCGCAGCTCCAGGTGCTGACCACGTCGCGACCGGAACTTGCGGAGCCATGGCTGCTGCTCGGCAGCCTCCAGATGCAGGCCAGGCAGGATGCCGCGGCCGAGACCTCGATCAAGCGCTTCATCGAACTGTCGGCCAACCGCGGCGGCAACAAGGACGCCGACGACGCTGCCGACCGCAAGCGAGGGGTGTCGCAGGCGTACTTTGCGCTGTCGCAACTGGCGGAGCGGCGCAAGGACTTCACAGCGGCCGAGCGCTGGCTCGCGCGCGTCGATGGGGCCGACGAGCTGGTGGCCGCGCAGACCCGCCGCGCGGCCCTGCTGGCCCGCCAGGGCAAGCTGCCCCAGGCGCGCGAAATGATCCGTGGCCTGCCCGAGCGCACGCCCGACGACAAGAAGCAAAAATTCCTTGCCGAAGTGCAGCTGCTGCGCGACGCGAAGCAGTACCAGGCGGCCTACGACATGCTCGCCCAGGCCTCGGCGAAATCGCCGGACGACGGCGACCTCGTCTATGACCAGGCCATGGTCGCCGAGAAGCTCAATCGCCTCGACGACATGGAACGCCTGCTGCGCCGGCTTATCGAGCTCAAGCCCGAGAGCCAGAACGCATACAACGCGCTGGGCTACTCGTTCGCCGATCGCAAGATCCGGCTCGACGAGGCGCGCACGCTGATCCAGAAGGCGGTGCAACTGGCGCCCGAAGATCCGTTCATTGCCGACAGCCTGGGCTGGGTCGAGTTCCGGCTCGGCAACACGACCGAGGCGATCCGCATCCTCGAGGCGGCCTACAAGACGCGGCCCGATCCCGAAATCGGTGCTCATTTCGGCGAAGTCCTGTGGAGCACCGGCCAGAAGGACCGCGCGGTCACGGTCTGGAAGGAAGCCCTGCTGAGCGATGCCGAGAACGAGACGCTGCAGGAAACGCTCAAGCGCCTGCGCGTGAAGCCGTAGATGATGCTCGCCCCCAGGCAGGTCGACAGTGGCCGGCGCGTCCTTCTGGCGATGGGGGGCGTGGCCCTGCTTGCGGTGGCGGGCTGCGCCCAGCTTTCGGGCGGCCCTTCAACCCGCCCACCCTCGGACAGCTGGAGCGGCCGCATGTCGCTGCGCATCGACAGCGAGCCGGTGCAGACCTTCGCTGCGCTGTTCGAGCTGCGCGGCTCCGCCGAGACCGGCGACCTGACGCTCACGACACCCATCGGCAGCACGCTGGCGCAACTGCATTGGGCGCCGGGTGAGGCCCTGCTGAAAGACGGCAGCAAGACGCGGCGCTTCGACTCCGTCGATGCATTGATCGAGGCCGCCACCGGCGCCGCCATCCCGGTCGGCGCGCTGTTCGGCTGGCTCGCGGGCCGCAACGATCCCGTTCCCGGCTGGAAGCCCGATCTTGCGCAACTCGGCAACGGGCGGCTGCAGGCCGTGCGCGAATCGCCGAGTCCCAGGGCCGACCTGCGCATCGTGTTCGAGCGGTCATGAAGGCGATCCACGACCTTCCCGCGCCGGCCAAGCTCAACCTCTTCCTCCACATCACCGGCCAGCGCGACGACGGCTACCACCTGCTGCAATCGGTCTTCATGCTGATCGACTGGTGCGACATGCTCCACGTCGAACTGCGGCGCGATGGCCAGCTGAGCCGCGAGGACCTGACGACCGAGCTGCCCGCCGACGACCTGATCCTGCGCGCGGCCCGCGCTCTGCAGGCATTTGCCGAGCCCGGCCAGGGTGCGCACATCGGCGTGGCCAAGCACGTGCCGGCGCAGGCCGGCATGGGCGGCGGATCTTCGGATGCGGCCACCTGCCTGCTCGCGCTGAACCGCCTGTGGGGCCTGAACCTGCCCCTGTCACGGCTGGCCCGCATCGGCCTGAAGCTGGGCGCAGACGTGCCCTTCTTCCTTGGCGGGCACAACGCATGGGTCGAGGGCATCGGCGAGCAGATCCGACCGGTTACACTACCGTCGGCGCGTTTCGCGGTGGTCAAGCCACCCGAGGGACTCGATACCCGATTAATTTTTTCGGCTTCCGATCTTCAACGCGCCACACCTGTTGCTATAATCTCGGGCTTTGCTGCAGATAGCGAATTGTCTGAAGCGATAAACCTGGAAAGCTCGGTTCTGAGCGCTTCGGTTTTCGACTTCGGCCACAACGACCTGCAGCCGGTTGCCCAGCGACTTTGCCCCGCCGTCACCGACGCCATCGAATGGCTCGGCGCCCAGGGGTTGAAGGCCCGGATGACCGGCTCCGGAAGTTCGGTGTTCGCGAAGATGCCGCAAGCGCCGCAGGAAGCGGAACTGCTCGAAGCCCCCGAAGGCTGGCAGGTTCGTCAATGCAGCAACCTGGAAGTTCATCCGCTGTGCGGGTGGGCAACCTGAAGATGATCGGACCGTTCATTCGGTTCGATGCGACATATATCGGTTGATGGTGAAAACCATCGACCCGTGTAGGGGAGTCGCCAAGCTGGTTAAGGCACTGGATTTTGATTCCAGCATGCAAAGGTTCGAATCCTTTCTCCCCTGCCAAATCTTCAACGACTGCGGCCCAACGGCCGCAGTCTTCTTTTGCAGCCCACCCGCTGCAATAATCGGCGGCTCACCGGCCGCCATGCATCACAAACCTTTTGGCGGCTTCCTAAGCCAATTCGCACTGCCGGGACGCGCTCATGCAGGCTAATCACCCTGATTTCATGGTTTTCACCGGCAACGCCAATCCGGGCCTTGCTGCAGAAATCGCGCACAACCTCGGCACCTCGCTGGGCGCCGCACGCGTCGGTCGCTTCTCCGATGGGGAAGTCACTGTCGAGATCAACCAGAACGTTCGTGCGCGCGACGTGTTCGTGGTGCAGTCGACCTGCGCACCGACCAACGAAAACCTGATGGAACTGCTGATCATGGTCGACGCGCTCAAGCGCGCTTCGGCCGAACGCATCAGCGCCGTGATCCCCTACTTCGGCTATGCCCGCCAGGACCGCCGCCCGCGCTCGAGCCGCGTGCCGATCTCGGCCAAGGTGGTGGCCAACCTACTGGAAACCGTCGGCGTCGAGCGCGTGCTCACGATGGACCTGCACGCCGACCAGATCCAGGGCTTCTTCGATATCCCGGTCGACAACATCTACGCCTCGCCCGTGCTGCTCGGCGACCTGCGCGCGAAGAACTACGAAGACCTGATCGTGGTCTCGCCCGACGTCGGCGGCGTGGTTCGCGCCCGTGCGCTGGCCAAGCAGCTGAACTGCGACCTCGCCATCATCGACAAGCGCCGCCCGAAGGCCAACGTCAGCGAAGTCATGAACGTGATCGGCGAGATCGACGGCCGCAACTGCGTGATCATGGACGACATGATCGACACGGCCGGCACGCTGGTCAAAGCTGCCGAGGTGCTGAAGGAGCGCGGCGCCAAGAGTGTCTACGCCTATTGCACGCACCCGATCTTCTCGGGCCCGGCCATCGAGCGCATCACGCAGGGCTCGGCCCTCGACGAAGTGGTCGTGACCAACACCATTCCCCTTTCCGACGCCGCCATGGCTTGCGGAAAGATCCGCCAGCTCTCCGTGGCACCGCTGATCGCCGAAACGATCCAGCGCATTGCCAAGGGCGAGTCGGTGATGAGTTTGTTCTCGGATCAGGACAACCTGTTCTGACCGGGGCATGAAGCGGGCCTCCTTAGCGGGAGGCCTTTTTGAACCGGAGTCGCACTGGTCGCGGTGGACTCTCACAGGAGCTAGTTATGAAATTCGTCGCTTTTGAGCGCGCAAAGCAGGGCACGGGTGCGAGCCGCCGTCTCCGCATCTCGGGCAAGACCCCCGGCATCGTCTACGGTGGCGACACCCAGCCGCAGCTGATCGAGATCGATCACAACGCGCTGTGGCACGCCCTGAAGAAGGAAGCCTTCCATGCGAGCGTGCTCGAAATGGAAATCGGCGGCGCCGTCAGCAAGGTTCTGCTGCGCGACGTGCAATACCACCCGTTCCGCCAGCTGGTGCAACACATCGACTTCCAACGCGTCGATGCCAAGACCCGCATGACCATGAAGGTGCCGGTGCACTTCAAGGGCGAGGAAGAATCCGAAGCCGTCAAGATCGACCTGAACCTGGTCAACCACGTGACGACCGAACTCGAACTGAACTGCCTGCCGAGCGATCTGCCCGAGTTCATCGAAGTCGACCTGTCGGGCCTGAAGAAGAACGGCACGGTCACGCTGAAGGACATCAAGCTGCCCAAGGGCGTGAAGTGGGTCAGCCACGGCAAGGTCAACCCGGTGCTGGCTTCGGCCGTGTCGCCGGCTGCTGAAGAAGCCGACGTTCCCGCTGAAGGCGCAGTCGCTGCCGACGCAGCTGCCGCACCGGCAGGCAAGGGTGGCAAGGCCGCTCCCGCCGCCAAGACCCCGGCTGCCAAGACCGCCAAGAAGTAATCCACTTCTCGCGTCTGTCTTTGCGAAGGCCCGCTCCGTGCGGGCCTTTTGCTTTTGGCGGATCGGATAATCCACGACCATGATCAAGCTGTTTGTCGGCCTCGGCAACCCGGGCCCAGAGTACGAAGCCACGCGGCACAACGCCGGCTTCTGGTGGATCGACGCCGTCGCGCGCGAATGGAAACTCAACCTCGTGCCCGAGCGCAGCTACCACGGCCTTGCCGCACGCGCCAACATCGGCGGCCAGAGCATCTGGCTGCTGGAGCCGCAGACCTTCATGAACCTGTCGGGCAAGTCGGTGGCGGCCCTCGCCCGCTTCTTCAAGATCGCGCCTGAGGAAATCCTCGTGGCACACGACGAGCTCGACGTGGTGCCGGGCCAGGTCAAGCTCAAGTTCGGCGGCAGCCATGCCGGCCACAACGGACTGCGCGACATTCACGCGCAACTGGGCACCGGCGACTACTGGCGGCTGCGGCTGGGCATCGGACACCCTGGCGTGAAGTCGGAGGTCGTCAACTGGGTGCTCAAGAAGCCGCTCAAGGAACAACGTGAAGCGATAGAAGATGCCATCGTCCGCACCCTGCACGCGCTGCCTGCGCTGGTGGCAGGCGAGATGGAAAAGGCGACCCTCGTCATTCACACGAGCAAACCACCCCGGCCCAAACCGCCGCGGCGGGAGCCCGGCGACGGAGGCACGTCTGCCGCCACCTAGCCGGCCATCGGAGTGCAGGAGGGAGAGAAATAAAAAATGAGCCAGAAGAAGAAAAGAAAAAGAACGACAGCCGGTAGCCTCGGGGTTGCTATATTTTTAATAGCAACATGCGCTTTCTCCATGAGCGCGTCCGCCCAAAACGCCGCAAAAACCTGGCGATGCGGCAACACCTATTCCGACCAGCCTTGTGAAGGCGGCACGACGGTGAAGGTGAACGACCACCGCAGCGACCAGGACCGCCAGGCCGCCGACGCCGGCACGCGCAGCGCCCAGACCTACGCCGACCACCTGGAACGCACCCGGCTGTCCCAGGAAAAGGCGGCCAACGACCGCGATCAGCGAGCCGCGCGGGAAGCCAGAAGCGCCGCGCTGGCGGAAAGACGGCTTGCCCTGTCCGAGCAGAGGGAAAGGGATCGCGCACGCAAGGCAGCCAACGATCCGCGCAGGTCCAGCCTGAATTTCAGCGGCGGCCAGAGTTCAAGGGCGGCCGGCGACGCCTCGGAGCGCAAGAAAAAGAAACGGAAACCAGCCGCCTAAGCGCTGCTCGACACAGACGTCACCTTGATCGCCGTGAGACGCTCGTATTTCTGCATCAGCGTCTCGCGGCTTTCCACGTGCTCGGGATTCACGGGAATGCAAGCCACCGGGCAGATCTGCACGCACTGCGGCTCGTCGAAATGGCCGACGCACTCGGTGCACTTGTGCGGATCGATCTCGTAGAACTCCGCGCCCATGTAGATCGCGTCGTTCGGGCACTCGGGCTCGCAGACATCGCAGTTGATGCATTCGTCGGTGATCATGAGGGCCATCCCCCGATTATCGCGGGGCCGGGCGGACAGGCTGCCGATGAATGACAAAGGCCACATCCGCGGCACACTTGTTGCACGAGTCAGTTATGCTGCGCCCCGCCCCATGAGTCTGTTTCTATTCAAGCGCCTCGCCACGCTGATCGGCACGCTGATCGGCGCGTCCGTCATCGTGTTCCTCGTTCTGGAAATTCTCCCGGGCAACGCCGCGCAGATGCTCATGGGGCCGGACGCCTCGCCCGAAGCCGTCGCCGCCCTGGCCACCAAGCTCGGCCTCGACCAGCCCGCGTGGACGCGCTACTGGCACTGGATCGGCGGCTTGCTGACCGGCAACCTCGGCGACAGCTACGCCTACAGCTCGCCCGTGCTCGACCTGATCCTCGAACGCCTCGCGCTCACCGTGCCGCTGGCCATGATGGCGATGGCCCTGACCGTCGTGATCGCGCTGCTGGTGGGCGTGACGGCCGCCGCGCGCCACAACAAGCTCGGCGACGTCGGCCTCATGGGCATGGCCCAGGTCGGCATCGCGATTCCGAACTTCTGGTTCGCCATCCTGCTGATCCTCGTGTTCTCGGTGCAACTGCAGTGGTTCTCCGCCGGGGGCTTCGAGGGCTGGGGCGAAGGCATCTTCGCGGGCATCAAGTCGCTGCTGCTGCCTGCGCTGTCGCTGGCGGTGGTGCAGGCCGCGATCCTGGCGCGCATCACGCGCTCGGCGGTGCTGGAGGTGATGCGGGAAGACTTCGTTCGCACCGCGCGTGCCAAGGGTGTGTCGCAACGAGCCGTGCTGTGGACCCACGTGCTGCGCAACGCCATGATCCCGGTCATCACGGTCATGGGCATGCAGTTCTCCGAGCTGCTGGCCGGCACCATCGTGGTGGAGAACGTGTTCTATCTGCCGGGCCTGGGCCGCCTCATCTTCCAGGCCATCAGCAACCGCGACCTGATCGTGGTGCGCAACTGCGTGATGCTGCTGGCGGCCATGGTGGTGATCGTGAACTTCGTGGTCGACGTGCTGTATGCCGTGATCGATCCGCGCATCAAGGCCAGCGACATATGAGCTCCGTCATCACCGCTCCGAGCGCTGCGGCGCTCAAGGTGCCGGGCTTCTGGCGCCGCGCATTGCACCACCGCAGCTTCGTGCTGGGCGGCGCGCTGACGCTGCTCCTGCTGCTCGCCGCCGGCATCTCGCTGGTCTGGACACCGTGGTCGCCCTACGACATGGACATGGCCAACAAGCTGAAGCCGCCGACGGGCGCGCACTGGCTGGGCACCGACACCTACGGCCGCGACGTAGCCTCGCTGCTGCTGGTCGGCGCACGCGCATCGATCCTTGTCGGCGTGATCGCGGTCGGCATCGGCCTCGTGGTCGGTACGGCGCTGGGCCTGCTGGCCGCCGCCAAGCGCGGCTGGGTCGAGGAAGCCATCATGCGGCTCACCGACTTCTCGCTGGCCTTCCCCGCAATCCTCTCGGCGATCATGATGACAGCCGTGTTCGGCGCCGGCATCGTCAACGCGATCATTGCCATCGGCATCTACAACATCCCGACCTTCGCGCGCATCACGCGCGCCTCGGCCAACGCGATCTGGTCGCGCGAGTACGTCGCCGCCGCGCGCGCCTGCGGCAAGGGCAGCTTCGCGATCACGATGCAGCACGTGCTGCCGAACATCTCGGCCGTGCTGATCGTGCAGATCACGATCCGCTTCGCCATCGCGATCCTTGCAGAGGCCGCCCTCTCCTACCTGGGCCTGGGCACGCAGCCGCCGCAACCCTCGTGGGGCCGCATGCTCAGCGAGGCGCAGACGATGATGTTCCAGTCGCCCCTGCTCGCGGTGTTCCCCGGCATGGCCATCGCGCTCGCGGTGCTCGGCCTGAACCTGCTGGGCGACGGATTGCGCGACTTGCTCGATCCGCGCCTCGCACGCGCAAGATAAGAAGCGCCATGCCCTTGCTCGAAGTCGAAGACCTCCACATCGAACTGCAGACGCAGCGCGGTCCCGCCGAGGCCGTGCGCGGCATCGACTTCACGCTGGAGCGTGGCGAGACGCTGGGCATCGTCGGCGAATCGGGCTGCGGCAAGTCGATCACCGTGATGTCGCTGATGGGCCTGCTGCCCTCGACCGCGAAGGTCACCGGCAGCATACGTTTCGATGGAACCGAGCTCGTCGGCCGAGACGAAAGGGCCATGTGCCGGATCCGCGGCAACCGCATCGGCATGATCTTCCAGGAGCCGATGACGGCGCTGAACCCGGTGCACACGATTGCGCGCCAGGTCGGCGAACCGCTGCGGCTGCATCGCGGGCTCTCGCAAGCCGACGCACGCAAGGAAGTGCTCGCGCTGCTCGACCGCGTGGGCATTCCCGACGCGGCTTCGCGCCTCGACGCCTACCCGCACCAGTTCTCCGGCGGCCAGCGCCAGCGCATCGGCATCGCGATGGCGCTCGCCTGCGGGCCCGACCTGCTGATTGCCGACGAACCCACCACTGCACTCGACGTGACGATCCAGAAGCAGATCCTCGAACTCATCCAGGGCCTCGTGGCCGAGCGCGGCATGGCGTTGATCCTGATCTCGCACGACCTCGGCGTGATCGCGCAGACGGTCTCGAAGATGCTCGTGATGTACGGCGGCAGCGTGGTCGAGAGCGGCCCGACCGAGGCCGTGTTCGCGCGCCGTGGGCATCCCTACACGCAAGGCCTGTTCGCCGCGCGGCCCGCCATCGGCGCGCCGCGTGGCCTGCGTCTGGCCACCATCAGGGGCAGCGTGCCCGAGCTGGTCGACCTGCCGCCGGGCTGCCCCTTCGCGGGCCGCTGCAGCTACACCATCGACGCCTGCAAGACCACGCGGCCGCCGGCCACGATGCTGCCGCCAGATCACGCGGTGCGCTGCATCCGGCTCGAGGAAATCGCCGCGCAAGGGGCCATCGCACCATGAGTGGGACCACCGCTTCACCGCTGCTGCAGGTCACCGACCTCGTGCGCCACTACGCGCTGCCGCGCGAAAAGCTCTTCGGCCCGCCGCCGACCGTGAAGGCGCTCAATGGCGTGAGCTTCGAGGTGCGCGCCGGCAAGAGCGTGGGCATCGTGGGCGAATCGGGCTCGGGCAAGTCGACCATCGCGCGTCTCGTGATGGCGCTGGACACGCCGACTTCGGGCAGCGTGCGCCTCGAAGGCCGCGACCTGCACACGCTGTCGAAGGCCGAGCTGCGCACCGCGCGGCGCGATTTCCAGATGGTGTTCCAGGACCCCTACGGCTCGCTCGACCCACGCCAGACCGTCGCGCGCATCGTCGCCGAGCCCCTCGAGGCGCTGGCCGAAACGAGCCGCGCCGTGCAGCGCGAGCGTGCCAACGAGGCGCTCGCCGCAGTCGGCCTGCGCACCACCGACATGGACAAGTACCCGCACGAGTTCTCGGGCGGCCAGCGCCAGCGCATTGCGATTGCACGGGCGCTGATCACGCGCCCCAAGCTCATCGTGGCCGACGAGCCTGTCAGCGCGCTCGACGTTTCGGTGCAGGCCCAGGTGCTCAACCTCATGCAGGACCTGCAGCAGCAGTTCGGCATCAGCTACCTGCTCATCAGCCACGACCTCGCGGTGGTCAACCACCTGTGCGATGAAGTGTGCGTGGTGTGGAAGGGCAAGATCGTCGAGCAGGGTCCGCCCGCCGAACTCTTCCATCACGCGCAGCATCCCTACACGCGCACGCTGCTCGACGCGGTGCCGCGCACGCCCGCGGGCGGCACGCTGCTGGCCGCCTGACACCGAAGCGTCGTCCGCCGCCTCTAGGATGAGTGGGTCATAAGCATCTGGTTGCGCGGACGCACCGGTCTCGCGGATGATGCCTGCCCCCCTGTTCCGAGGACACCGCTTCATGCTCAAACGACGCACCCTGCTCGCCACCGGCGCCGCAGCCCTGGCCCCGCTCGCAGTGCCGATCGACGCCTTCGCGCAAAAGAAGAAGGACGCGCTGGTGCTCGGTCTCACGCTGGAGCCCACGGGGCTCGACCCCACGGCCAAGGCCGGCGCCGAGATCGCCGAGGTGGTGCTCTACACCGTCTTCGAAACGCTCACCAAGATCAACGCCGACGGCAGCGTCACCCCGCTGCTGGCCGAAAGCTGGGAAATTTCGCCTGACCTGAAAACCTACACCTTCAGGCTCAAGCGCGGCGTGAAGTTCCAGAACGGCGAGCCGTTCGACGCGCAGACCGTCAAGTTCTCGTTCGACCGCGCCGCCGCCGCCAACAGCACCAACAAGGACAAGCGCACCTTCGCCAACATCGCGACGCAGGTAGTCGACGAACACACCGTGGTGCTGATCACGAAGGAGGTCGAGCCCGACCTGCTGTTCCTGCTCGGGCAGGCCTCCGCGATCCAGGTCGAGCCGAAAACGATCGAGACCAACGCCACCAAGCCTGTCGGCACCGGCCCCTACAGGCTAGACACCTGGTCCAAGGGATCGGGCATCGTGCTCGCCAGGTGGGACGGCTGGCGCAATGCCGACACGGTGCAGATCCGCAAGGCCGGCTTCCGCTTCATCTCCGAGCCGGCTGCGCAGACCGCCGCGCTGCTCTCGGGCGACGTCGACCTGTTTCCGCACGCCTCGGTGTCGCGCAGCCTGCCGCAGTTCCAGAACGACAAGCGCTTCCAGGTGGTCTTCAACGCCTCGCGCGGAAAGACCATCCTCGCCATCAACAACAGGCGCAAGCCGCTGGACGACGTGCGCGTGCGCCGCGCGATTTCCGCGGCCATCGACCGCAAGGCGGTGATCGAAGCCGCCGTCGACGGCAGGGGCGTGCCCATCGGCAGCCACTACGTGCCGGGCGCGCCGGGATACGTCGACACCACCGGCATCAACCCCTACAACGTCGAGAAGGCCAAGCAGCTGCTGGCCGAAGCCGGCGTGAAGACGCCGCTCGAACTCGAGCTGGTGCTGCCGCCCCCGCCCTATGCGCGCCAGGGCGGCGAGCTGATCGCCGCGCAACTGGCCAAGGTGGGCATCGTCGCGAAGATCCAGAACGTCGAGTGGGCGCAATGGATCAGCGGCACCTACGGCAACAGGAACTACGACCTCTCGCTGATCCTGCACGTCGAGCCCTTCGACCTCGTGAACTACACCAAGCCCGAGTACTACTGGGGCTACCAGTCGGCGAAGTTCAACGAGATCTTCGACAAGGCGCGCAACGCGGCGCGCCCCGCCGACCGCCTGCGCTACCTCGGCGATGCGCAGCGGCTGCTGGCGGAAGATGCGGCCAATGTCTTCCTGTACCAGCCGCAGTTCATCACCGTCGCCGCGCGCAACCTGCGCGGGCTTTGGAAAGACACGCCGATCTTCGTGAACGACATCGCGGCGCTGTCCTGGGCTTGATCCGGACGGCCTCGCCTACGGGAACGTCCCGAGGAAAAACCGCCTCGCGGACCGCGCGGCGGCGCACCCGCTGCGAGAGAATGACCGGCTGCGCACGTGGCATCTTTCGTGCTGCGTGTCGTGTCTTTCGCGGCGTCGCGCCTCCCTTCGGGGCATGGCACACGCCGGAGCAGTCGTCATTCGAACCTGGCTTGTCTATCCGGAGATCACACGTATGTTGAACCGCCGCACCCTTCTCACCACCGCCGGTGCCACCGTTGCGCTGGCCACCCCGCTCGCCGGCATGGCGCAGGGCCGGAAGGACGCCATCGTGATCGGCATGGCGCTCGAGCCGCCGGGGCTCGACCCGACCACCGGCGCGGCCGCCGCCATCGCCGAGGTCGTGCACTACAACATCCTCGAGACGCTCACCAAGATCAACGCCGACGGCAGCGTCACGCCGCTGCTGGCCGAGAGCTGGGAGGTCTCGCCCGACCTGAAGACCTACACCTTCAAGCTGCGGCGCGGCGTGAAGTACCAGAACGGCGAGCCCTTCAACGCCGCCGCCGTCAAGTTCTCCTTCGACCGCGCCGGCGGCGAGAAGAGCACCAACAAGGACAAGCGCACCTTCGCCAACCTCGCGACGCAGGTGGTGGACGACTACACCGTCGTCGTCATCAACAAGGAGATCGACCCCGACCTGCCCTTCGTGCTGGGCCAGGCCACGGCCGTGATCGTCGAACCCAAGAGCGCCGAGACCAACGCCAGCAAACCGGTCGGCACCGGCCCCTACAAGCTGGACAACTGGGCCAAGGGCTCGTCGCTCACGCTGAGCAAGTGGGAGGGCTTCCGCAGCCCCGCCACCGCGAAGATCAACAAGGTGACGTTCCGCTTCATCTCCGACACGGCCGCGCAAGCCGCCGCCATGCTGTCGGGCGACGTCGACGTGTTCGCGCGCATCGGCACGCGCGTGGTGCCGCAGTTCAAGGCGAACCCGCAGTTCCAGGTCATCCTGGCGGGTTCGCGCGCCAAGACCATCCTGTCGATCAACAACAGGAAGAAGCCGCTCGACGACGTGCGCGTGCGCCGCGCCATCCTTGCGGCCATCGACCGCAAGGCCGTGATCGAAGGCGCGGCCGACGGCTTCGGCGTGCCCATCGGCAGCCACTACGTGCCGGGCGCGGCGGGCTATGTCGACACCACGGGCATCAACCCCTTCGACGTCGAGAAGGCCAAGAAGCTGCTGGCCGAGGCCGGCGTGAAGACGCCGCTCGAACTGACGATGACGCTGCCGCCGCCGCCCTATGCGCGCCAGGGCGGCGAGGTGATCGTGGCCCAGCTCGCCAAGATCGGCATCGTGGTGAAGATTCAGAACGTCGAATGGGCGCAATGGCTCAGCGGCACCTACGGCAACAAGGACTACGACCTGTCGATCATTTCGCACGTCGAGCCCTTCGACCTCAGCAACTATGCCAAGCCGGACTACTACTGGGGCTACCAGTCGAAGGCCTTCAACGCGCTGTTCGACAAGATCAAGTCCACCGGCAATGCGGCCGAGCGCAACAAGCTGCTTGGCGACGCACAGAAGATGCTGGCCACCGACGCGGCCAACGGCTTCCTGTACCAGCCGCAGTTCCCCACTGTCGCGAAGAAGAACGTCAAGGGCATCTGGAAAGAGAACCCGATCTTCGTGAACGACCTGTCGGCACTGTCGTGGGGCTGAGCGACCTGTCCGTCCAGGAGCTTGCCGCTGCCTACCGCAGCCGCGAACTCTCGCCGGTGGAAGTCACGCAGGCCGTGATCGCGCAAGTGGAACGCTGGGAGCCGTACTTGCAGGCCACCTGGCTGTTCCGGCCCGAGGCCGCGCTCGAACAGGCGCGCGCCTCGGAAGCGCGCTGGCAGCGCGGCGATGCGCTCGGACCGCTCGATGGCGTGCCCGCGACCATCAAGGAAAACATCGCCACGCGCGGCGACCCGATGCCAGCCGGCACCGCCGCGGTCGACCTGAAGCCCGCTGCGGCCGACGCGCCGCCAGCCGCGCGCCTCAAGGAAGCCGGTGCGGTGATCGTGAGCAAGACCACCATGCCGGACTACGGCATGCTGTCCTCGGGGCTGTCGAGCTTTCACACACTGGCGCGCAACCCGTGGGACTTGCGCCTGACGCCTGGCGGCTCCAGCGCAGGAGCTGGCGCCGCGGCGGCTGCCGGCTACGGCCCGCTGCACCTGGGCACGGACATCGGCGGGTCGCTGCGCCTGCCCGCGAGCTGGTGCGGCATCTTCACGCTGAAACCGAGCCTGGGGCGCATTCCGATCGACCCACCCTACATGGGCCGCGCCGCTGGGCCGATGACCCGCACGGTGGGCGACGCGGCGCTGATGATGCAGGCGCTGTCCCGGCCCGACGCGCGCGACAGCATGAGCCTGCCGCCGCAGGACATCGCCTGGGCAGGCTTCGACGTGGCACCGGACCATCTGCGCGGCCTGCGCATCGGGCTGCTGCTCGACGCGGGCTGCGGACTGGCGGTCGAGCCCGAGATCCAGGCAGCGGTGGAAAACGCCGCGCGGCTGCTCGAGAAGGCCGGCGCGGTGATCGAGCCGATGCAGCCGTTCATGTCGCAGGCCATGCTCGACGGCATGGACCACTTCTGGCGCATGCGCTCGTTGGTGGACATGAAGGGCCTGCGCGCCGACCAGCGCGCGAAGGTGCTGCCGTACATCCGCGAATGGGCGGAGAGTGCGGCCGAGTTCAGCGGCGAGCATGTGTTCCGCGGCTTCAGCCAGTTCCACGCCACGCGCGTCGCCGCCGTGGCTGCATGCGCGCGCTTCGACTACGTGATTTCGCCCGTGTCGCCGAACATGCCCGCGGCAGCCGAAGCGCCCTCACCCACGAACGATCCCCTGCGTCCGCTGGAGCACATCGGGTTCACGGTGCCGTTCAACATGTCGGAGCAGCCGGCGGCTTCGGTGAACTGCGGTTACTCGGCGAGTGGATTGCCGATCGGGCTGCAGATTGCCGGCCAGCGCTTCGACGACCTCGGGGTGCTGCGCGTGTCGCGCGCCTTCGAGCAGATCCGCGAACCGCAGCGGCCCTGGCCGTTGCCGCCCGGCCGCTGACGGGAAGCGTCAGGTCGCCGCATACCGCCCCGGCTTGTGGTTGATCCAGAGAAAAAGCCCCATCACCACGGCAGCCAGCACCGACCACCCGACCCGCTGCGGCGGAATCACGAACAGGGCGAGCAGCACCACCGTGCAGTCGATGCCGATCTGCACTTTGCCCGCGGGCCAGCCACGCTTTTCCTGCAGGTACAGCGTGAGCACCGTCGCGCCGCCCAGGCTGGCGCGGTGGCGGGCGAGGAACAGGCAGCCGGTGCCCAGCAGCAGGCCGCCGAGCACGGCCGCGAAGGCCGGGTGCAGGGAGTCGATGGACAGGTAGTGCGGCGCCAGGTCGGTCATCACCGAGAGCAATGCGATGGCCGAGAAGGTCTTGACCGTGAACGCGCGGCCCATGTGGCGCCAGGCGAACCAGTAGAACGGCAGGTTGACCAGGAAGAACAGCTTTCCGAAGCTCAGGCCGGTGGCGTAGTGCAGGAGAAACGCGACGCCGGCCGTGCCGCCTGTAAGCAGCCCCGCCTGGCCGAACAGCATCATCGCGATGGCGACGAACAGCGTGCCCGAGAAAATGGCCTGTGCGTCGTCGAAGCGGGTGTGGCGCAGCAGATTTGGCGCAGTTGTGGGAGGTGGCGCATCCATGACAGGGGCTGACGCAAATCCCGCGCCACCCCTGGAGAGATTCTTCACATCAGGTGGGTTGCCAGCATCTCCCTCGCCCGGGTCACGAATGCGGTTTCGCCCTTGCGCCCCGACAGGAGCTGGAAAGCGACACGCGGCAGGGCCGGCAGACCGTGCGGTGCCGCCAGCCGCGTCACGCCGTCGCTGATCGAGGACTCGTTGAGGCAGGCAACGCCCAGCCCCGCGGCCAGCGCGGACTGCAGGCCCGCGACACCCGACGCGACGTGCGCGAGCGCATAGGGCACGCGCCGGCGCCGCAGCAGCGCCACGGTGAACTGATGCAGCGAGCAGGTGTCGGGCAAGGCCAGCAGCCGCACCGGCTCCCCGCGCGCGAGCCGCATGCCCTCAGCGCCGAGCCACACCAGCGATTCGCGCCGCAGCACCGCGCCCCGGGCCTGCGGCGTGGAAGCCCCCGCGATGTTCATCGCAAGGCCCACGTCGAAATCGCCGTGCGCATAGGCCGCCCGCAGCGCATCGCTCTTCAGGATGCTGACGTGCAGCCGCACCTGCGGATAGCTCTCGCCGAGCCGCCCCAGCAGCCGCGTCAGGTCGCCGGGGCGGAAGTAGTCGGTGACCGCGAGGCGTAGCTCGCCCTGCAACGTCTCGCCGTGCAGGTCGCGAAATGCTTCGTCGCTCAGCGCGAGGATGCGCCGCGCATAGCCCAGCAGCCGCACACCCGCCTCGGTGGGGGCCACGCCTGCCTTGCTGCGCGTGAGCAGCGACTGCCCTGCCCGCTCTTCCAACTTGCGGATCTGCTCGCTCACCGACGACTGCGAGAGGAAGACGCGCGGCGCGGCCGCCGTGAGGCTGCCAGCGTCGACGACGGCGGCCAGCGTGCGCAGTTGCTCCAGGTCGAATCCCTGCATGGTCAATCCATCCGTTTATCCGATGTAATTCATCATATCTTCCCGCTTTTCCGATGACCAGAAGGCTCCCACAATCACCCCATCGACAACCCATCCATCCAAGGAGCCAGTCATGCCCCACATCGTCGTCCACCTCTCCGGCCAACCCGACGCCGACCTCACCCGCAAGACCGTCGACGCCCTCGCCGAGCTCACCCAGAGCGTGCTGGGCAAGCAATTGCCAGTGATCGCCATCACCGTGCAGTACATCGCCGCCGACGCCTGGTTCATCGGCGGCCAGTCTTTGGCCTCGCTCGGCAAGTCTGCGTTCCACCTCGACATCAGCGTCACCGACGAGACCAACACCAAGGCCGAGAAGGCGCGCTACCTGCGCGAGGTGCATGCGGCCATGGCGAAGATCCGGCCGGACCTGCACGAGGTGTCGTACATCCACGTGATCGATGCACGCGGCGCGGCCTACGGCTACGGCGGCAAGACGCAGGAGTACCGCCACCAGCAGGCCGGCGTCTGACGACGGATCGTTGAAGCATCGCCGGGGGCATGGCACGATGCCGCCATGCCCCCCGGAAAAACGCTCGCCGACAGCCTCGGCAACCCGCTCACCCTCGACGACCCCGCCAGCCTGCCGCTGGTCGACGACTTCGTCATGGGCTTCATCTCGACAGAGGCTCGCGCCGTCAACCTGATCGCGGTGGCCGGCACCGATGCGAGCCCCATCGTGCAGGCGTACTGCGCGACGCTGTACCTTTTCGCCGAATCGCGTGAGGCCGTCGCCAACGCCCGGCCCTTTCTCGACAAGGCCCGCGCCGGCGCCGCGCGCGCCACCCCGCGCGAGCAGCGATACATCGCGTCCGTCGAAGCCTGGGCCGACGGTGACATCGCCCGCGCCATCGCGCTGCACGCCGAGCAGGCCCGCGAGCATCCGCGCGACCTGGTGTCGGTCAAGCTCGGCCAGTACCACTGCTTCAACACTGGCGACTGCCCAGGCATGCTGCGGCTCGCGCTCGCGGTGCTGCCGCACGCGGCCGACGTGCCCTATGTGCACGGCATGGCGGCCTTCGGCTACGAGCAGTGCCACCTGCTGCGCGAGGCCGAGGCCAGTGCCCGCCATGCCATCGCCATGTGCCGCAAGGAGCCGTGGGCGCACCATGCGCTGGCGCACGTGATGCTCACCGAAGGCCGGCTCGCCGAGGGGCTGGCGTTCATGCAGGGCGTGAGCGACACGTGGAGCGGGCTCAACTCGTTCATGGTCACGCACAACTGGTGGCATGTGGCGCTGTTCCTGATCGACCTGGGCCGCGATGCCGAGGCGCTCGCGGTGTACGACGAGCACGCCTGGGGCGTGGTCAAGGACTACTCGCAGGACCAGATCGGCGCCGTCTCGCTGCTCGCGCGGCTCGAGCTCGCGGGCATCGACGTGGGCGCGCGCTGGAACGACGTGGCGGGCTACCTGCGGCAGCGCCAAGCCGACCACGTGCTGCCCTTTCTCGACCTGCAGTACCTCTACGGCCTCGCGCGCGCCGGCAGGCCCGAGGCCGATGTACTGCTGCGCAACATCGAGGCCTTCGCCCCGGCGGCGCCGGTGTCGACGCGCGCCGCCTGGCAGCGCGTCTGCGTGCCGGCCGCGCACGCGCTGGTGGCGCATGCGCGCGGCGACCTGCCTGCGGCCATCGAAGGGCTGGGCACTGCCCTGCCGCGCATGATCGAGATCGGCGGCAGCCACGCGCAGCGCGACCTGTTCGAGCAGGTGTATCTCGATGCGCTGGTGCGCAGCGGCACGGAGGCTTCACTGTCCGCTGCCCAGGGCATCCTGCAGCAGCAGCTCAATGGCCAGCCCGAGTCGCTGCGCCTGCGCCGGCAGACGGCGGCGGTGTACGAGCGCCTCGGCCTCGGGCAGCTTGCGACGCACGCCTGAGCGCATCTGCGAGCACTGCCCGGCAGCCATGCCTTCAGGTCATGGGGCATGGTGCAAAAGGAATTGGCGATGGCCCGGAGGCGGCTCCTAAACTGGCCGCTCCCTATCGACAAGAAGCCTTCAAGGCACCATCGCCCATGCGCAAGTCTCTCGTCACGCTGGCCGCGCTCTCAGCCCTCGCACCCTTCGCACCCACCCTGCATGCCGCCGACGGAACGCCCGTCGCGCTGGACCTGCTGCTGCGCGGCGGCACCGTCTACACGGGCGACTCCGACACGCCGGTGGTGGGCGATGTCGGCATCGCGGGCGATCGCATCGTGTTCGCGGGCAAGGCGGCGCCGGCGCAGTTCACGGCCAGGCGCGTCATCGATGCCACGGGCATGGTGGTGGCGCCGGGCTTCATCGACGCCCACACGCATGCGGATGCCGACCTGCACTCGAACGATCCGAAGAAGCGGCTGAACATCCCGTTCATCACGCAGGGCGTGACCACCGCGGTGATCGGCAACGATGGCTTCGGCGGCTTCGACATCGCGGCGCAGGCGCAGAAGCTGCGCGCCACGCCGGTAGGCACCAACGTGGCCATGTACGTGGGCTTCGGCCCGGTGCGCATGAGCGAGTTGGGCGAGGCCAACCGGGCACCGACGTCCGAGCAGCTCGAGGCGATGAAGAAGCGTGTGAGCCAGGGCATGTGCGAAGGCGCCCTTGGCCTTTCGACCGGGCTCTTCTACACGCCGCAGAACTTCTCGAAGACCGAGGAGGTCATCGAGCTCGCGAAGGTGGCGGCGCGGCACGGCGGCCTGTACGACAGCCACATCCGCGACGAGTCCATGTACAACATCGGCCTCAAGGGCTCCATCGACGAGGCGATCCGCATCGGCCACGAGGCGAAGCTGCCGGTGCACGTGGCGCACATCAAGGCGCTGGGCGTCGACGTGCAGGGCCAGAGCGGCGACATCATCAAGCGCATCGAGAAGGAACGCGCGGGCGGACTGGACATCACGGCCGACCACTATCCGTGGACCGCGTCGAGCACGCGCTTCTCGGCCGCGCTGCTGCCGCCCTGGGCCAACGAGGGCGGCCGTGCGGCGACGCTGCAGCGCTTCGACGACGCCTCGCAGCAGGAGCGCCTGCGCAAGGACGTGCGCGAGAACCTGCGGCTGCGCGGTGGCCCCGAGGCCATCCTGTTCTCGGCCGGCAGCACGAAGTACGTGGGCAAGACGCTGGCCGACGTGGCCAAGGCATCGAACGCCGATCCAGTGGAAGCCGCCATCGCGGTGCTGCGCGACGGCGACCTGATGATCGCCTCGTTCAACCAGAGCGACGACGACGTACGCGCCTTCATGAAGCGGCCCTGGGTCATGACCTCGTCCGACTCGTCGCTGGGCCATCCGCGCGCCTACGGCACCTTCGCGCGCAAGTACGAGCAGTACGTGGTGAAGGAGCACACGATCTCGCTGGCGCAGTTCATCCGCAGCAGCTCCTCGCTCACGGCCGACACGCTGGGGCTGAAGCAGCGCGGGCACCTGCGCCCGGGCTACTACGCCGACGTGGTGGTGTTCGATCCGACGCGCTATGCGGCGAAAGCCACCTACACGCAGCCAGCGCTGCTGTCGGAGGGCGTCAGCACGGTGCTGGTGAACGGGCAGCTCGCTGTCGACGGCGGCAAACCCACGGGCGTGGGCGCCGGCCAGCCGCTGCTGCGCACGCCGAAGGCCGGCAGCTGCGGCTGAGGGGCCTGCCTCAGTCCTTGTCCTTCAGGTGCCGCGTCTGGTCGTAGGTCGGCTGCGGCGGCAGGTCGGCCAGGTGCCGCGTGTCGGCCCATTCCACGATCTCGATCGCCTCGGGCTCGGCCGGATCGGCGATGCGGATGCGGTTGAAGCCCGCGTTGGGAATGTCGCTGCGGCGCGGCCCGCTCAGGCTCAGGCCCCTGGCGGTGCGCCACACCATGTCGAGCACGCCGCCATGCGTGACGACGATCAGGTGCTGTCCCCTGTGCGCGGCGGCGATGCCGCCCAGCGCCGCGATGATGCGCGCGTGGAACTCGCGCGCCGTCTCGCCCTCGGGCATGGCGTGGTCCTCGCGGAACTCCAGCCATTCTTCCCAGGCGCGCGGATGCAGGTTCTGGATTTCGTCGGAGCGCATGCCTTCGACCACGCCGAAGAACTGCTCGCGCAGCGCCGCCGAGGTCACCACCGGCAGCGACAGCTGCGACGCGGCGGGCGCGGCAGTCTGCTGCGCACGCATCAGGTCGCTGCTGATGACGTGCTGCACCGCGCTCTCGCCGGCCAGGCGCAGGCCGATGCGGCGCGCCTGTTCATGGCCAATGTCGTTGAGCGGGACATCCGCGTGCCCCTGGAAGCGCAGTTCGCGATTCCAGGCGGTTTCGCCATGGCGGATGAGGATCAGGTCGGTGGTGGTGTCGGGCTTGGGCGTTGGCATCGGCGTCCATTTTCCACCGCATTCGCGCAGAATCTCTCTCCATGCCCAATCTCATCCTGCTGCCCGGTCTCGCCTGCGACGAGCGCATCTGGGAAGCCCAGTTGCTCGCACTTCCCCCCGCCTTCGGCGCTCGCGTGAGCGACGCCCAGCGGCACCACGACACCATCGAGGGCATGGCCGCCGCCGTGCTGCGCGACAACGACGGACCGCTGGTGCTGTGCGGCGCCTCGATGGGCGGCATGGTCGCCATGGAAGCGGCCCGCCAGGCGCCCGGGCGCATCGCGGGGCTCGCGCTGCTCGGCACCAGCGCGCGGCCCGAGACGCCCGACATGTCCAGGCTGCGCGCAGGCGCCATCGAATACTTCGAGCGCGGCGAGGTGCGCGACGTGATCGAGCCGAACGTCTACTTCGCCTTCCACCCCGCGCAGGCGGCCGATCAGGTGCTGGTGCAGCGCTATCTCGACATCGTGCTCGGCGCGGGCGCGCAGCAGCTCATCAGCCAGAACCGCGCGGTGATGCGCCGGCCCGATGCCCGGCTGCATCTTGCGTCTGTGCGCGTGCCGGTGCTGCTGGTGTGCGGCGACGATGACCGGCTCGCACCGCCCGAGTGCACGCGCGAGATGGCGGCGCTGCTGCCGCAGGCACAAGTCGCGTGGGTGCCTGACTGCGGCCACATGCTGACGATGGAAAAGCCCAAGTTCGTCAACGCCGCGCTCAACGGCTGGTTGGCGAAGCACTTCCCGGGCACCTGAGCCGCCTCGGCGATTCAGTGCAACTGGCCGCCGGTTTCGGCGATGTCGCGCTTCACCGCGAGCGCGGTGCTCACGGCGATGCGCAGGGCCGCGATCATCGTTTCCAGCGACATGCTCGGCGCCCCCGGAAAGCGCGCCGCCTGCTCGGGCAGGTACGGAATGTGGATGAAGCCGCCGCGCAGCCCCGGCATCGGGTGCATTGCGATGCGGTGCATCAGGCCGTAGAAGATGTGGTTGCAGACGAAGGTGCCGGCGCTGTTCGACACCGAGGCCGGTACGCCGGCCGCGCGCAGTTCGCGCACCATGGCCTTGATCGGCAGCGTCGAGAAGTATGCCGCGGGCGCCCCAGGCACCACGGGCGAGTCGACGGGTTCGCGGCCCTTGTTGTCGGCCACGCGGGCATCGTCGATGTTGATGGCGATGCGCTCCGGCGTCACCTCTGCGCGCCCGCCGGCCTGGCCGACGCACAGCACCAGCTGCGGCTGGAGTTCGTCCATCGCGCTGGCGAGTGCGTCGATGGCCTCGCCGAACACGCAGGGCATCTGGCGCGCATGCACCGTCGCGCGGCCGACCTTCCAGCCGTCGAGCACGCGCACGGCTTCCCACGAGGGGTTGATGGCTTCCCGCTCGAACGGATCGAAACCGGTCAGCAGGACATCGATGGGCTTCGCTGCCACGGCCTGGCGCTCGCGTCCGCGGCCGTCAGGCCAGCGCCCGGACGGCGATGCCTTCCTGCTTCAGCCGTTCGCGGATGCGGCTCGCGAAGGCCAGCGCGTGGGCGCCGTCGCCATGCAGGCAGACGGTCTGCGCATTGACTGGCACGATGCTGCCGTCGATGGCGGTCACCCGGCGGTCGCGCACCAGCGAGAGCGTCTGCGCGATCGACTGCTCCTCGCTCTCGATCAGCGCGCCGGGCTGGCTGCGCGGCACGAGGCTGCCGTCGGGCATGTAGCCGCGGTCGGCGAACACTTCCTCCACGGGCACGAGACCGGCGCGGCGGGCCGCGTCGATCATGTTGCTGCCCGCGAGGCCGAAGAACCTGAGCGATGGATCGAAGCGGCGCACGGCCTCGCACAGCGCCTCGGCGAGCTCGGGCTCCTTCACGGCCTGGTTGTAGAGCTGGCCGTGGGCCTTCACATGCGAGAGCCTGCCGCCCTCGGCCTTCACGATGGCCGCCAGCGCGCCCACCTGGTAGAGCACGTTGGCCACGATCTCCTCGGGCGGCAGGTGCATGGTGCTGCGGCCGAAGTTCTCGCGGTCGGGGAAGCTCGGGTGCGCGCCGATGGCCACGCCGTTGCGCATCGCCCAGCGCACGCACTGCTGCATGGTCTTCGCGTCGCCTGCGTGCCAGCCGCAGGCGATGTTGGCGGAACTCACGAGCGCGAGCAGTGCTTCGTCGTTGCCGGCGCCTTCGCCGAGGTCGGCATTGAGGTCGATTTGCATGGTGGGCTTCCTCTTTTCGCGATTTCCCGCGAAGTCTATGTCGCGCTCGGCCAGCCTGCAGCGGCCAGACCCTGTGCCACCTGCGACAGGTAGCGCTGCTGCGCGGCCCATGCAGCCAGCGCCCTCGGCTGGTCGACCTGCACGAGGCGCAGTTGGCCGTTGAGCGGCGCCTGCGCGAGCTTCCAGAGGTCGGCGCGGATGACCACGCCGATGCGCGGATAGCCGCCTGTGGTCTGCGCATCGCCCATCAGGATGATCGGCTGGCCCGAGGGCGGCACCTGGATCGTGCCGGGAATCACGCCCGACGAGAGCATGTCGCCGCTGTGTTTGCGCTTGAGTTCGGCACCCGCGAGCCGACTGCCCATGCGGTTGCTCTGCGGCGTGATGCGCCAGCGCTCGCCCCACAGCAGCTCGCGCGCGGCCGGCGTGAACAGCTCGAACTCGGGACCGGGCAGCACGCGCAGGACGATGGCACCGTCGTCTTCGTCGGGGCCCCAGTCGGGACCACGCAGGCCGAAGGCACGGCGTTCGCGTTGTGCCGCATCGAGAGAGGAGGCACCCGTCGGGAGCCGGTCGCCCTTGCGCAGCGCACGGCCTTCGAGGCCGCCGAAGCCGGCCTTGAGGTCGGTGCTGCGCGAGCCGAGGACCGGGGGCACGTTGATGCCGCCCGCCACCGCGAGCCAGCTGCGCAGGCCGGTCTTCTTGACGCCGGGCGCGTTGGCACCGGCGAGCCTGAGTGTCTGGCCGGCCGCGACCGGCACGCTCCAGCAGGGCCACAGCGGCACGCCGTCGAGGCTGGCGCCGAAGCCGTCACCGGTGAGGGCGATGCGCGTGGCGGCTTCGAACTGCAGCTCGCAGGCGCCCATCGTGAGTTCGAGGCCCGCCGCACCGTCGGCATTGCCGACGAGCCGGTTGGCCAGCGTGAGCGACAGCATGTCGAGCGCGCCGCCCGGGCAGATGCCCAGCTGGCGATGGCCGTGCCGGCCCAGGTCCTGCACCGAGGCAAGTACGCCGGGCTTGCGTACGGCGATCATGCCTGCACGCTTTCTGCAACGAAGCGCACGCGATCGCCAGGGCGCAGCAAGGTGGGCGGTTCGGCCGCCGGATCGAACAGCTCCAGCGGGGTGCGGCCGATCAGCTGCCAGCCGCCCGGCGACACCAGCGGATAGATGCCGGTCTGCTCGCCGCCGATGCCGACCGAGCGCGCGGGCACGGCGGTGCGCGGCTCGGCCCGGCGCGGCGTGGCCAGTTCGGGCGGCAACCCGCCCATGAAGGCAAAGCCTGGCAGGAAGCCCAGCAGGTAGACGACGTACTCGGCGCCGCTGTGCCGCCGCACCACCTCGGCCGGCGTGAGGCCGGTGTGAGCCGCGACGTCGGCAAGGTCCGGCCCGTGCTCGCCGCCGTAGGCCACCGGGATCTCGACCAGCCGGCCTTCGACGGCACGGCTCGGCAGCCTGGGCCAGGCTTCGAGCACCTGCGCGGTGAGCGTGTCGAGATCGATCACCGTCGGGTCGAATGTGAGCGTGAGGTTGTTCATGCCCGGCAGCGTTTCGCCGACGCCCGGCCATTGCTGCGCCTGCCGGGCCAGCGCCCAGATGCGCTGCTGCTGCACCAGCGTGGCCGGCGCGGGCAGCTCGCACAGCAGCGCTGCATCGCCCAGCAGATGCAGGCGGGGCAAGGGGATGTCGCTCACCTCACGCCGGCCCGCAGTTCAGGCTGGACTTTTCGCGGAACACCGTGGAACCGGCTTTGCCGGGCCACCGGTGTTGCCCCCGGCGAGTGGGGGAGAGCCTATTCACGGCCGAGGCTGCGGACCTTGGCCGCCAGTTGCTGCCCCACATTGGGGGAGACGAACTTGTGGACTTCACCGCCGAGCATGGCGATTTCGCGCACGAAGGTGCTGGAGATGAACTGGTACTTGTCGCTGGGCGTCAGGAACACGGTCTCGACGTCGGGCATCAGCGAGCGGTTCATGCCCGCGAGCTGGAACTCGTAGTCGAAGTCGGTCACGGCACGCAGGCCGCGCACCATGGCCTTGCCGCCGCGCGCCACGACGAAGTCGCGCAGCAGGCCCGAGAAGCTCTCGACGGTGACCTGGTCGCTGTAGGGCTTCACGGCATCGCGGGCCATGTCCATGCGTTCGGAGAGCGTGAACAGCGCCTTCTTGTGGTGGCCCGCGGCGACCGCGACGATCACCTTGGAGAAGAGCTGGGTTGCGCGCCGCACCACGTCCTCGTGACCGAGGGTGATGGGATCGAAAGTGCCGGGGTAAACCGCGATCACGTTGCTGGCCATGGTTGCTTCTTCCTCATGCTGCCGGTGCGGCTTGTCCGGCGGATTATGCAGTCCTATCCGCCGCGCGCCGCAGCAGATGGGCGTGAACGGCGCCGGCCTTGAGGTAACGAAAACCGACAAGGCCGAAGGCGGCAAGTTCTTCGTCGCTCCAGCGGCGCGGCGCTTCGAGGTACACCGAGCCGCCGTCACGCAGCGAGCGCGCGGCGGCGCGCAGCGCCGGCTCGTAGAGCGCCGTGCTGTCGAATGGCGGATCGAGGAACACGGCATCGAGGCTGCCGGCCGGCACCCGTTCGAGCGCGGTCACCCCGCTGCCGCGCTCGATGCGCACGGCCTCGGCGGCCAGCTTGGTCTTCGTGGCCTGCAACTGGGCGGCCAGTGCGGCGTCCTGCTCGCACAGCAGCACGTTCGCGGCGCCGCGCGAGGCGGCCTCGAAGCCAAGCGCCCCGGTGCCCGCGAAGGCGTCGACGCACTGCCAGCCGGGCAGTTCGCCGCCACCGGCGCCGGCCAGGCTTGCGAGCCAGTTGAACAGCGTTTCGCGCACGCGGTCGGGCGTGGGGCGCAGGCCGGGCTTGTCGGCCACGGCGAGGCGGGTGCGCTTCCATTCGCCGCCGATGATGCGCACTTCGCTGGGCCGCGACGGACGCTTGGGTGCAGCAGGTGCGGAAGGACGTTTGGCGGGGGCGGCTTTCTGGGGCATGCGGCGAGCTTAACGCCGCCGTCCGGGCACCTTCTCAGATGCCAGCCAGTGCGCGCCGCGCCAGCATGGCCGCCAGCACGAGCATGGTTCCGCCCACGAGTGCGTCGAGCATCCGCCAGGCGCGCGGACGTGCGAACACCGGCGCGAGAAGCCTTGCGCCGAAGCCCAGCGAGGTGAACCACAATGCACTTGCCGTGGCCGCACCCGCCACGAACCACAGCCTGAGCAGCCCCGCGTACTGCGCCCCCGCGCTGCCCACGAGCAGCACCGTGTCGAGATAGACATGCGGGTTCAACAGCGTGAAGCCGGCCGCCTGCGCCACCACGGCCGCGCGCGACAGCGAAACGCCCCCCGCCGTGGCCTGCAGCGCGGCGGACCGGCGCGAACGCCAGAGCGCCTTCAGTCCGTAGCCGCAAAGAAACGCCGCGCCGAGCCCCGCGAGCACCGTGGCCAGCATCGGCCGCCCCTGCAGTGCCTGCGCCATGCCGGTCACCCCCGCGCCGATCAACACCGCGTCGCTGGCCGCACAGAACAGCACCACCGCGCCCACGTGCTCGCGACGCAAGCCCTGGCGCAGCACATAGGCGTTCTGCGCGCCGATGGCGACGATGAGGACCAGGCTCATGAAGAGCCCATTGGCGAAGGCGGTGGTGGTGTGTACGGCTTGCATGCTTCGAGCTTGCCGCTGGATGCAAGTTAACTCAAACTAAACTTTCTAACGCAAGTTCAGTTTCTCTTCATCACTATGCTCGACTACGCCGCCCTGAACGCCCTTGCCGCCGTCGTGCGCGAAGGCAGCTTCGAACGCGCCGCCCGCGCCCTGAACGTCACGCCCTCGGCGGTGTCGCAGCGCATCAAACAGCTGGAGGAACGCACCGGCGGCGCGCTGCTGGTGCGCGGCCAGCCCTGCGTCGCAACGCAGGCCGGGCTGCAGCTGTGCCGGCATGTCGAACGCGTGGGCATGCTGGAGCACGAGCTGCGCGATGCCCTGCCTGCCCTCGGCATGGCCGGCGACAAGGCGGGCGGCGAGCGCGTCACGGTGCGGGTGGCCGTCAACGCCGACAGCCTTGCGACCTGGTTCATGGCGGCTGCCGCGGCCTTCGCCGCGCAGGAGCCGGCCGCGCTGCTCGACCTCACGGTGGACGACCAGGACCACACGGCCGAACGGCTGCGCAGCGGCGCGGTGCTCGCGGCCGTCACCGCGCTGGCCCAGCCGGTGGCGGGCTGCAACAGCGAGGCGCTCGGCACGATGCACTACGTGGCGGCGGCCAGCCCCGCGTTCGTGCGCGAGTATTTCGCCAAGGGCGTGGGCGCCCGCACGCTGGCGAGCGCGCCGAGCCTGGTGTTCGACCGCAAGGACAGGCTGCAGGCACGCTGGGTGCGCCGCATCTGCCACCGCAACGTGGAGACGCCGCGCCACTGGATTCCCTCGCCCAATGCCTTCGTCGAGGCGGCGTGTGCGGGCATGGGCTGGGGCATGCATCCGGCCAGCATGGTGGCCGATGCCATTCGCGAGGGAAAACTGGTGGAGCTGGTGCCCGGCTCGACGCTGCCGGTGCCGCTCTACTGGCAACAGGCGCGCGCAGTGCCGCGGCTGCTCGAAAGGCTGGGAGCGGCGGTGCGCGCAGCCGCCCGCCGCGGCCCGCACGCCCTGGCGTGACCGGCTACGGCTACGGCTGCGCCTTGGCGGTCTTGGCGTCCTTGCCGCCCACCACCACCGTCACCATGCGCTCGGGCTGCAGCTTGCGCTGGAAGGCCGCCTTGACGTCGGCCGCCGTGACCGCGTTCATGCGCGCGGTCCAGGTGTCGAGATAGTCAAGCGGGAGGTCGTGCCAGGAGATGTTGGCGACGTTGCCGATGAGCTTGCGGTTGCTGTCCAGCAGCAGCGGAAAACCGCCGATCAGGTTGTCCTTCGCAGCCTTGAGTTCGCTGGCGGTCGGGCCCTCGGCCACGAACCTGGCGACCACTTCGCGCGACATCTTCACCGCCTCCTCGGCCTGGTCGGGCCGGGTCTGGAAGCCGACGCGGAAGGCGCCCGCATCGAGCCCCGGCGCGAAGCCGCTGTAGATGCTGTAGGTCAGGCCGCGCTTCTCGCGCACCTCGTTCATCAGGCGCGAGACAAAACCGCCGCCGCCGAGCACGTAGTTGCCCAGCGTGAGGGCGAAGTGGTCCGGGTCCTTGCGCGGATAGCCGGGCTGGCCGACGAAGACGTGGGCCTGGGCCGAGTCGAAGGGAATGCGCTCGTCCTTCGGCGCCGCCAGCGCGGCCACCGGCGCGATGGCCGGCAGCGGTGTGCAGGACTCTGACGCCTGGAGCCGCGACAGCAGCGTGGTCGCCAGCGTTTCGGCTTCGACGCGCGTGACGGCGCCCACGATGCTGAGCTTGGCGCGGCACGGCACGATGAGCTGCTGGTAGCGCTGGCGCATGGCGGCGATGTCGATGCGCGCCAGTGTCTCTTCCGTCACTTCCTGCCCGTAGGGATGTACGCCGTACACCGCGTGCGCGAAGGCGCGGCCCGCAATGGTCGCGGGCTTGGTGTTGGCTTCCTTGATGGCCGCGTTGATGCGTTCGCGTTCGCGCTGCCAAACGTCGTCCGGAAAGGCAGGTTCGCCGATCTCGCGCGACGCCAGCGCGACCGCCTTGTTCAGCAGCGCGGGATCGGACAGCGTGCGCAGCGAGTAGCTGGTGCGGTCGGTGCCCGCGCTCACGTCGAAGCTGGCGCCCAGATCGGCCCAGGCTTCGCCCAGCGCGTTCTGGTCGAGCGCCGGTTCGCCGACCTTGCCGGCGCGCACGCCCTTCTCCACCATGGTCGCGGTGGCGCTGGCCAGGCCGGCCTGCGCCGCGGGGTCGCGGCGGCTGCCGGCGTCGAAATCGACCTGCATGTCGACGATCGGCAGCGCGTTGGTCGACACGAGGTAGATCTTCGCGCCGTTGGCCAGCGTCCATTGCTGGATGGGCAGCGCGGCCCGCGCGCTGGTGATGCCCATGAGGGCCGCGCCTGCGAACAGGGCGCATTGCGCGATCTTCTTGAGAGTTTTCATGGAATCGGGACCTGTCTTTCAGCGCATTTCGCCTGCGGGCGCCGCGAAGCCGCGGCCACGTGGCTTGGCTTCGGGCGGCAGGGGGCGCAGCGTGGCGACCGTGAGCTGGTCGTCGCCGAAATACTTGGCGGCCACCGCCTGCACCTGGGCAGCCGTGACGGATTGCAGCCGGGCGACGATGCGCTCGCTCGCGTCGAGCGGCAGGCCCTGGATCCAGTTGCTGCCGAGTTCGCGCGCCTGGGCCATCACCGAGTCGCGCTTGTAGGTCTCGCTCGCCACCCACTGGGTCTTGACGCGGGCCAGCTCGGCTTCGCCCACGCCGTCCCTGGCGACGCGCGCGACCTGCGCGCGCAGTGCGGCTTCGACCGTCTCGGCGCTCTTGCCGGCGGCCGGCACGCCGTCGAGCATGAAGAGCTGCGGGCCGCGGCCGATGAATCCCGAATAGGCACCCGCCGAATCGGCGACACGGTCGGGGCCTTGGGTCAGGGCGCGGTCGAGCCGGGCGCCGGCGTAGCCGTCGAGCACGGCCGACAGCACCACCAGCGCCCAGGCATCGCTGTTCGCGTCGATGTTGGCGAGCTGCGGTATGCGAAAGGCCAGCGACACATACGCCTGCTCGGCCGGTGCCTTCAGTTCGATGCGGCGGATGCCGCGCTGCGCCGGCTCGGTGCGCGGCTTGCGCACTGGCACGGCGCGAGAGGGAATGCGGCCGTAGTACTTCTCGGCCATGGCGCGCACCTGGGCCACGTCGACATCGCCAGCCACCACGAGCACGGCGTTGGCGGGCACGTACCAGCGCTTGAGGAAGGCGCGTGCGTCCTCGGGCGTCATGGCGTCGAGGTCGCTCATCCAGCCGACCACGGGGCGGTGGTAAGGCGAGGCGGTGAAGACGGCGGCGTTCTGCTGCTCGCCGAGCAGCGCGCGCGGCTGGTCTTCGGTGCGCAGGCGGCGCTCTTCCTTGACGACCTCGATCTCGCGCTTGAACTCGTCGTCGGGCCACTGGTTGTTGGCGAAGCGGTCCGATTCGAGCTTCATCACCTGCTCGAGGCTGCCGACCGGGATCTGCTGGTAGTAGCCGGTGTAGTCGCGGGTGGTGAAGGCGTTTTCCTGGCCACCGAGGGCCGCCACGCGGCGCGAGAACTCGCCGGGCTTGATGTCCTTGGTGCCCTTGAACATCATGTGTTCGAGCGCATGCGCCACGCCCGAGGTGCCGTCGACCTCGTCCATCGAGCCCACGCGGACCCATACCATCTGCACCGCCGTGGGCGAGCGCCGGTCGGGCTGGACGATCAGCGTCATGCCGTTGGCAAGCGTGAGTTGCCGGGGGCCGGGCGCGGCTGCTGCTGCGGCGGCGGGAGTCGAATCAGTCTGGGCCTGCGCAGGCATGGCCCATGGCGCCAGAAGCGCCATCGCCAGCACCGCACCAGACGCAGCACGGCGTGGCGGGAGGTGTTTCATAGAATGGGTCGGATTGTAAAAAGCTCCCGATGTTCAGTTTCTTCAAGAAAAAACCGCCTGCCGAGACCCCCGATACGCCGGCTGCCAACCCGCCGGCCGCGCCGGCGCCCGCCCCGGAGCCCGCACCGGCACGCTCCGTGTTCTCGCCTTCGAGCTGGTTTGGTTCGAAGCCGGCGGCTGAAGAAGCGCCTCCTGCGCCCCCGCCTGCAACGCCACCCGTGCCGTCCCCGGCGCCTGCGCCCATTGCCGCGCCGCCGGTCGCGGCGGCGCCCGTACCGGTCCCCGCACCCGCACCGACTCCTGCGCCAGCGCCAGCGATCGAAGCCGCCGTCGCCACCGAGCGCAAGGGCTGGTTCGACAAGCTCAAGACCGGCCTGCGCAAGACCGGCACTGGCATCCAGGCCGTGTTCGTCAACGCGCAGATCGACGACGCGCTGTACGAAGAGCTCGAATCCGCCCTGCTGATGGCCGACACCGGCGTGAAGGCGACCGAGTACCTGCTCGACGACCTGCGCGGCCGCGTCAAGCGCCAGATGGCCACCGACGCGGCGCAGGTCAAGGTGCTGCTGGCCGAGGCCATCGCCGACCTGCTCCGTCCGCTCGAGAAACCACTGGTCATCGGCCGGTTCACGCCCACCGTCATCATGGTGGCCGGCGTCAACGGCGCGGGCAAGACCACCTCCATCGGCAAGCTCACCAAGCACCTGGCCGACGAAGGCGCCTCGGTGCTGCTGGCCGCGGCCGACACGTTCAGGGCGGCGGCGCGCGAGCAGCTGCTGGTCTGGGCCGACCGCAACACGGTCGAGATCGTCAGCAACGAGGGCGGCGACCCGTCGGCCGTGAGCTTCGATGCGGTGAACGCCGGCAAGGCGCGCGGCAAGGACGTGGTGCTCGTCGACACGGCCGGCCGGCTGCCGACGCAGCTGCACCTGATGGACGAGCTCAAGAAGATCAAGCGCGTCGTCACCAAGGCCGACGCCACGGCGCCGCACGAGGTGCTGCTCGTGATCGACGGCAACACCGGGCAGAACGCGCTCGCACAGGTCAAGGCCTTCGACGAGACACTGGGCCTGACTGGCCTCGTCGTGACCAAGCTCGATGGCACTGCGAAGGGCGGCGTGCTGTGCGCCATTGCGCGCGAACGGCCGATTCCGGTTTATTTCATCGGCGTGGGCGAGAAGCTCGAAGACCTCGAGACCTTCAACGCCCGCGAATTCGCGCAGGCGCTTCTCGGATAGAAAGGAAAAAGCGGCCCCTGCTTGCGCCGGGGCCGCTTTCGCTTTCTATTTTTTCTCTCCCTTGCTCCCTGACCGGCTGCTGGAGGTTCAGAGGCCGAACAGCGACACCGGAACGCACAGCGAGCCGGTTGCGCAGTTGAGCGGCTTGAAATAAAGCGTCTTGATCGCGCCGCTGGGCAGCCCGATGCCGCCGACCAGCCCGCCGCCCTTGGCGCCTTCGGTGTTGGCCTGCTGAATGAAGGCCGTGCTGCCGGGCTGGGGTTCCAGCGTGTAGAAGCTGAAGGTGGCCGACTGCGACAAGTCCTTCGCGTAGATCACGCCCCCGCCGTCGCCGAACAGGTACTCGGTGCGAGAGCGGAAGCCGCGCCCACCGCGCTCGTTGAGCTGGGCGAGGTAGGCGGTGTCGTTGCCGGCGATGTCGCCGATCTCGTAGGCATAGGTGGCGCCGGCGGCCGCATTCCTCTCGTAGATCGACACGGCACTGGGATCGCCCACGAGGAACGCGGGCGCCACGTTGTAGAAGCCCTCCGCGCCCTGCCCGTTGGCCTGGGCCAGGAACCCCGCCTTGTTCGCGGACAGCGGCTCGATCCGGTAGCTGAAGACGCCCGGCGCGCCGTTGTTCTTCCGATAAATGTAGAACTGGTCGCCGTTGATGATGTATGAACCCACCCACTGAAAACCGCGCGCGCCGACTTCATTGGCCTGGGTCAGGAAGGCGGCGTTGTTCGCTGTGATCGGATGGAGCTCGTAGCTGTAGGTGGTGTCGGCGTCGCGCACGTAGCCCTCGACCTGTTCGGCGGTGGTTGGGCTGGTCGTGAAGGCGAAGCCGCTCAGGAAGCGGAAACCGCGTGCGCCCTGCGCATTGAGGTTGGCGGCGAATGCCCCGCGGTCGCCTGCCAGCGGCAGTGCCTCATACATGAAGGTGCGCGTGGCCGGCACGGGAGCCGGCGCTGGCGGCGCGGGAGGCGGTGGTGCCGCAGGCGCAGGCGGTGGCGGGGGTGGCGTGCCGCCGTCACCGGGCGGCAGCGGAAATCCGCCGCCCCCCCCCCCCCCGCCCCCCCCCCCGCATGCGACCAGGGCAAGTGTGCCCGCCACTGCAAGCGCGACCGCCGCTCGTTTGAATTTCATTGAAGAACCTCCGCTGTCGATTGTTCGAATTGCACCGCTGCGGCCGGGATTGGCATGCCGCAAGGGGACTCCATCGAAGGTAGGGCGAGAGGTTGACTCTCGCCAGTGCCGAAAGTCATTGCATTCGCGGGTCAGGTGCGCGAAGCGGCCTCAGTGCATGGCGATGGATTCAGGCGTCAGGGCGCAGCGGCTGCTTCGCCGTGACGAGCTCCGCCATGGCCTGGAGCAGCGATGCTGCGACCACCGGCTTGAACAAGACCGGCACCCTCGATTCGCGCACCCGCTGCAGCCGATCGGGCGAGGTTTCTCCTGTGATCAGCAGCAGCGGCACTCCGGCGCTGCCGCCCTGCCCCTGGCTCAATCGCAGGCCCGCGTCGAGCCCATCTGCACCGTCGGCCAGGCGGTAGTCGCACAGCAGGAGATCGAAGGGACGGCGCTCGCCGATCGCCTGCCGCAGGGCGGCGGCAGCGCCAGCCTCGTCCGCCACGGCATGGGCGTCGATGGCATGGGAACGCAGCAGGCCGGTCATGGCTTCGCGGATTTCGAGTTCGTCGTCCAGCAGCAGCACGCGGCTGGGCAGGACCGGCGCGGGGCTGCTGCGCTTCTCGGTGGTCGCTCCGGTCATGGCGGCCGGTGCCGGCACCCCTGCCACCGCGCGCTCCGCCGCACTCACGGCCGGCACCACCACGCGAAAGTGCGTGCCCCGCCCCAGCCGCGAACGCATCTGCACCGGATGCCGGAGCAGCAGCGACAGCCGCTGCACGATCGACAGCCCAATGCCGAGCCCCCGCGAGCGGTCGCGGCCCGGATTGTTGATCTGATAGAACTCCTCGAAGATCCGGCCGGACTGCTCGGGCGCGATGCCGATGCCGCTGTCGCGCACCTCGATCCACACCGCGTCGCCGCGCTCGCGGGCCGTGACGGTCACGCCGCCCCGTGCGGTGTACTTGAGCGCGTTGTCCATCAGGTTCGACAGCATGCGATGCAGCAGCTGCGGGTCGCTGTGCACCCACAGGCCGCTGGCGCGCACGCGCAGCTGCAGCTGCTTCTGTTCGGCCCGTGCCGCAAAGGTGTGATTGAGCGGCAGGAACAGCGCGTCGAGCTGCACCGGCTGCGGCACGGGCGTGATCACACCGGCGTCGAGGCGCGAGACGTCGAGCATGGTGTCGAGCGAAGCGCCCAGCGCGTTCACCGCGCGCATCAGGCGCTCGGCGTTGCGGCTTTCGGGGCGGCCGCGCAATTCGTTCTCGAGTGCGGCGCCGAACAGCGCGATGGCGTGCAGCGGCTGGCGCAGGTCATGGCTGGCGGCGCCGAGAAAGCGCGTTTTTTCTTCGCTCGCACGCTCGGTCGCGGCGATCTGCTCGCCGAGCCGCGCGGCCAGCGCCTCGTTCTCGAAGCGCAGCATGAGCGATTCGGTCAGGAGCTTGTGCTGGCCGATGCCCGCGCGCAGCGTCAGCAGCAGGTAGGCCGCGCCGGCCGCAGCCAGGAAAAGATGCAGGCCGTCGCCCTGCCACGCCAGCGCTGTGAGCAGGCCCAGCGACATGGGCAGCGTGTAGCCGAACAGCGCGGCCTTCAGCGGCCACAGCGACTGTGCGGCGCGAGAGCAACTGCCGACGACGACGGCCATCAGCAGCGAGGTCATCGGCAGGTTGTCGTACGGGACGATGAGCCAGGGCACCACCGCCGTGACCATGCTGACGAGTGTGACCATGCGCGAAATCTTGCGGGCCCAGTACGCGCTTTCGCGCGCGGGGCGCGAGGGGTTCCATCGTGGCGTGAAGAAGACGTAGACATCGACCATCAGCAGACCGGCCAGCCAGAACAGCAGGTTCGGGTTCTTCAGCTGCGAATAGATGATGGCGCCGAACACCACCACGAAGGCCATGTGGGTCAGCGTAGAAGTGCGGTAGGTGTCGTAGACCGAGGCGACGTGCTCGCGCAGCACGCGCTGGGCGAGAGCGTGGTCGGGGGGCGGGTCGTTCGGCGCGACGGGCTGCACGCTTAATGCAGGGTGCTGATCAACTGGGCGCGGGAACGCATGCCGAACAGCAGCAGGATGGTGGAGACATGGTTCTTCACCGTGCCCTCGCTCAGGTTTGCGAGCTGTGCGATTTCCTTGTTGGCCTTGCCTTCGAGCACCCATTGCAGCACCTGCATCTGCCGCGGCGTGAGCTCCCGCCAGGCGCTGGCGTGCGCGAATTCCGCATAACCGGCGAGCGATTTGGGCATTGGCGGGGGCGGCAGTTCCGCCGCGTCGGGCGAAGCTGGATCGAGCAGGCCACAGGCGCGGATGAAGCTCACCACCTCCTTCAGGTCGGCCGACTTCGGCAGGAAGGCGGCGGCGCCCAGCGCGAGCACGCCCTGCGCCAGCGCGCTGCTGCCGGTGCCCGAGAGCACCACGATGCGCGCGGCCGGAAAGCGCCGGCGGAACTCCGCCAGCCCGCTCAGGCCGTGCGTGTCGGGCAACGCGAGATCGAGCAGCACCAGGCCGATGGAGGCCTGGTGGGTTTCGTACAGCGCGATCGCATCGGCAGCGTTGGCAGCCTCGAAGACTTCGATGCTCGCGCCGGACGAGGCAGCCTGCGCCTGCACCAGCGCGCAGACGCCCAGACGCAGCAGGTCGTGGTCGTCCACGACAAGGATCGCCCCGGGTGCACGGGTGGAGGCGCCGGCCTCCGCGGCCGGTGACAGAGATGCGGATGGAGAGTCGAAGGACGGCACGTGCCGATCTTAGCGACGGGGCCTTTTGGCGACAGTGCACAAAGTCACGGCGTGCACGGCAGCCGTTGTCCTTGGCGCTACATTTTTTATAGCAATTTCATGGCGGGCGCCTTGCCATCGGGCTTTGCCGTGGGCACCATCGAATATCTCGCCGCATCCCACGGCGTCCCGGAGACCCGCCATGACGCACACCGCCGCCGCCCCCCTTGGATCGAGCGACCGCAAGGTCGACCGGCTGCTCGCCCATTACGAGGAGAGCCACCGCCATCCGACCAACGAACTGATCCATTTCGTGGCCATCCCGGCCATCATGCTGAGCATCGTCGGCTTGCTGTTCGCGCTCCATCCCTGGGTGGCCTACGGTTTCGTGGCCGCCAGCCTCGTCTACTACGCCTTGCTGCGCTCGCCGGCCTTCCTGCTGGCCATGCTCGCCCTGACCGCACTGGCCTTGGCGCTGGTGCATGCGATGGGCGGACTTGCATTGCCGATTTCAGCCGCTATCTTTGTGGTGGCCTGGATCTTCCAGTTCGTGGGCCACAAGATCGAGGGCAAGAAACCTTCGTTCTTCGAAGACCTCCAATATCTCTGGGTCGGACCGTTGTTCGTGCTGTCCAAGCTTTTCCTAAAGCTGGGGGTACGCTGGTAGCCCTGGTCTATCACGACGATAGAAATTCAAGGGAACCCTTGGTTTAGCACTCCCTCTAATCGAGTGCTAATATGGCCCACACAAAGGAGTTTCCCTGATGACAACGCTGTCTGGAGTCTCTGCCAACCAGCTGGCCGTCGCCAACCCATGGTCGATGGTTCCCCCGCTGGGCAACCTGGACGCCTACATTTCGGCCGCCAACCGCCTGCCGCTGCTCACGCTTGAAGAAGAGCAGGGCTTCGCACGCAAGCTGCGCGACCACAACGACCTCGAATCCGCCGGCGCGCTGGTGCTGTCGCATCTGCGCCTCGTGGTGTCCATTTCCCGCCAGTACCTGGGCTACGGGCTGCCGCACGGCGACCTGATCCAGGAAGGCAACGTCGGCCTCATGAAGGCCGTGAAGCGCTTCGACCCCGACCAGGGCGTCCGGCTCGTGAGCTACGCCATGCACTGGATCAAGGCCGAGATCCACGAGTACATCCTGAAGAACTGGCGCATGGTCAAGGTCGCGACGACCAAGGCCCAGCGCAAGCTGTTCTTCAACCTGCGCTCGATGAAGCAAGGCTTCAAGGCCGACTCGGCCGCGGCCGACAACGGCACGCACCGCGAGACGCTGAGCCCCGACGAGGTGTCGCAGATGGCGACCCGGCTGAACGTCAAGCCCGAGGAAGTGCTCGAGATGGAAACCCGCCTGTCGGGCGGCGACGTCATGCTCGATCCGGGCCCCTCCGACGACGGCGACGAAGCCTTCGGCCCGATCGCCTATTTGGCCGACGCCACGCAGGAACCCACCGCACTGCTCGAATCGCAGCAGCGCGACCGCCTGTCGAGCGACGGCATCGCCACCGCACTCGAAGCGCTGGACGACCGCAGCCGCCGCATCGTGGAAGAGCGCTGGCTCAAGGTCAACGACGACGGCTCGGGCGGCATGACGCTGCACGACCTGGCCGCGGTGTACGGCGTGAGTGCCGAGCGCATCCGCCAGATCGAGGTCGCGGCCATGAAGAAGATGAAGAAGGCGCTCGCGGACTACGCGTAAGCCTTGTCCCTTCAGAAGAAAGCCCGGCATTCCCGGGCTTTCTTCATTTGGAGAGCGTTCGCAGCGCCCGCTTCGCGATGTAGCGGGTTTCGGCCGTGTCCGACTCTGCCACCCACCGCGCGCAGAGCTTGTCGACCCACTCGCCCTGGCTCTTGCTTGCGTCGTTGAGCCAGTTGGCGACCGAGTTCTGCACGTAGCGGCTGGAGTCGGCGCGCAGCGGCTCGATCAGCGGCAAGGCCCGCCACGGCTCGGTCTTGAGCGCATCGATCTGCGCGCACCACACGCCGCGCGGCCGCGTGAGTTCGCTCGCAAAGCGGCGGATGTTGGGGTCGGCATCGGAGACCCACGGCTGCAGCAGCGCAAGCGCTTCGTCGAGCGACGCGATGACCTCGTCGCGCACCGCCATCCAGGCGATCTCGCGCACGCCGAAATGCGGATCGGCGGCGAAGCGGCGCACCGCCTCCAGCTGCGCCGCCAGCGGCAGGCCCGACAACGCGACCCATTGCGCGGCCCAGCAGCGGGCCACGTCGCTCGCGTGCGTGGCCAGCCGGTGCGCGACAGCGTCACGCTCGCCGTGCAGTGCCGCCATGTCGTAGAGCGCACGCGCGATGTGCCCGTGCCGCTGCATGGGCTTGAAAGCGCTCAGCATCGCGAGTGTGTCGACCAGCCGCTCGCCCTGCGCGTCGAGCCCGATGTGCCCCGCCACGCTGCGCGCCAGCCGGGGCAGCTCCAGCGCCATGAATTCGTTGAGGTTGACGGTTTCGAGCAGCCCGTCGTTGAGTGCGCTGAGCACCTCGGGCGGGATCAGCGCGATGCGGAAGGCGCCCTTGCGCCCTTTCAGGTGCTCGACCGAGTCCACGGCGGCCAACAAGCGGTCTTCCTCAGGAAGCCAGCAGCGTCTTCAGGTCCGACACCATCGACGGCACGCCCGCGCCATAACGCGCATAGAGCCGCAGCCGCCCCTGCGTGTCGTAGACATAGCTGGCGGCCGAGTGGTCCATCGAATAGCTGGTGGGCGTCTTGCCGTCGACCTTCTTGTAGTAGACCTTGTAGTCCTTCGCGACAGCGGCCAGCTCGTCGGGCGTGGGGATCAGCGCGACGAAGCTCGGGTCGAACGCGCCCATGTAGGCCTTGAGCACCTCTGCCGTGTCGCGCGCCGGATCGACCGTGACGAACAGCACCTGCAGCCTGTCGCCGTCCTTGCCGAGCTGCTGCTTGACCTGCGCCATCTCGGTCATGGTGGTGGGGCAGACGTCGGGGCATTGCGCATAGCCGAAGAACAGCACGACCACCTTGCCCTTGAAGTCGGCCATGGTGCGGACCTTGCCGTCGGCGTCCTTCAGCGAGAAGTCCTTGGCGTAGTCCGCGCCTGTGATGTCGACGGCGTTGAAGTTCTGCCGGGCCTCGCCGCAGCCCGCAAGGCCCAGGCCCAGGGCAGCGGCCACGCCCACCCAGCCGGCGCCCGTGGCCATCAGTCGAAGAGCGTTGCGCTTGTTCATGAAGACTTGGTCAGTGAAGGTAGTGATCGACGAGCAGCGCCAGGAACAGCACGCTCAGGTGGATCAGCGAGAAGCGGAAGGTCTTGCGCGCCAGCGCGTCGGAATAGTTGCGCCACAACGCGAACGCATAACCGGTGAAGCCGGCGCTCACCGCGACGGCCACCGCCAGGTAGAGCCAGCCGCTCATGCCGTAGATGAAGGGCATCATGCAGGCCGCGAACAGAATGAAGGTGTACAGCAGCACCTGCAGCCGCGTGAACTCGTTGCCATGCGTGACCGGCAGCATCGGCAGGCCGGCCTTGCGGTAGTCCTCCACGCGGTAGAGCGCCAGCGCCCAGAAGTGTGGCGGCGTCCACAGGAAGATGATGAGGAAAAGAATCCAGGCCCCGGGGTCCAGGGAGCCCGTCATCGCGGCCCAGCCCAGCACCGGCGGCATCGCGCCCGACGCGCCGCCGATCACGATGTTCTGTGGCGTCAGCGGCTTGAGGATCACGGTGTAGATCACCGCGTAGCCGACGAAGGTGGCGAAGGTGAGCCACATGGTGAGCGGATTGACCGTGAACCACAGCAGCGCCGAACCCGCCGCGCACAGCAGCGCCGAGAAAACCAGCGCCTGCCTGTTGCTGAGTTCGCCGCGCGCCGTGGGACGCCACGCGGTGCGCTTCATCTTGGCGTCGATGCCCTTCTCGACGAGGCAATTGAACGCGGCAGCGGCACCGGCCACCAGCCAGATGCCGATGCAGGCCAGCACCGCGCGCTGCACGTCGGCCCACGAAGGCAGACCGGGGACGGCCAGCACCATGCCGATCAGCGCGCAGAACACGATTAGCTGCACCACGCGCGGCTTGGTCAGCGCGTAGAACTGGCGCAGCACGTTCGCGGTGCTGGTTTGCTGAACGGGGATCGGGGTGCTCACGCGGCGGCCTTCCTCTGGCTATTGTTGTTGGCGGACGCATTGTCACCGGCACGCACGATCAGCGCCGCGGGATCGCGCCGGCTCTCGCACAGCGCCCAGGTGAGCACCACGGCGAGCGCAGCGGCGCCGCCGGTGTGCAGCACCGCCGCGGCCAGCGGCCAGCCCAGCAGCACGTTGCCAAGACCCGTGGCGAGCTGAAGCAGCGCCAGCCCCGCGAGCCAGCGCGCCTGCGGACGCAACGCCGCGATGCGGCGCAGGTGCCATGCGAGCACGCCGAGCGCGACGAACACCGCATAGGCCATCAACCGATGCGCATAGTGGATGGCGGTGAGCGCGGAAAAATCGAGCGGCTGGCCCTCGCCGGTCACACCGAGGTGGCGCCAGATCTCGAAGCCCTGCGCGAAGTTCATGGCCGGCCACCAGCTGTCCTGGCAGATGGGGAACTGCGTGCAGGCCAGCACCGCATAGTTGGTGCTGACCCAGCCGCCGAGCGCGATCTGAAGCCCCAGCAGCACGGTGGTCGCAATGAGCCCGTTGCGCAGTGCAGGCGCTACGGCGGTGGGCAGCCGCTGCGCAGCCGTCTGCCGGTAGTGCACGGCCTGGATGCAGAGCAGCGCCAGCAACACCACGGCACCGAGCAGATGCAGCGTGACGATGGCGGGGAAGAGCTTCCAAGTCACCGTGAGTGCGCCGAAGGCGCCCTGCAGGCAGACCCAAACCAGGGTAAATGCCGGCCACCACGCGCTGAGCGTGGCGTGGTGCTCGCCGTCTTTCGACGGCGGCGGCGCGCGGCGCTGGCGGCGGCGCGCGATCCAGGTGGCACCCGCGAGCGTGAGGATCAGCACGCCGACACCCGTTGCCAGATAGCGGTGGACCATCTCCACCCATGCCTTGCTGTGCGTGACGGGGCCGGTCGGCTGCGCGGCCTGCGCCATCGCGATCTCATGGCGCGCGCCGGCCGGGCTGGCGTTGCCGTAGCAGCCGGGCCAATCGGGGCAGCCCAGGCCGGAGTCGGTGAGCCGCGTGAAGGCGCCGAACAGCGTGAGATCGAAGGTGAGGAACAGCGTGAGCACGGTCAGCGCATGCAGCCGCCGCGCCGGGCCTGCACCCGCGTTGCGCCGCCAGACCCACACCAGCGGGCCAAGCGCGATCAGGACGCCCGCGGCCATGAGCCAGGCGATGGGCGTCAGATCGTAGAGCGAGGTGGTCGTGTCCATGGGCAAGTCGGAGGCGGTCAGCGGCCCGGTTCGTCCCACGACGCCGAGGCGCGCAGCAGGCGGTCGAGGTCGCGCTTGGCGCGGCTGGCACCGGCCGCGTCCATGCGGGCGGGGAAACGCATCATCCAGTTGCCCATCGGATCGACCACGTAGAGGTGTTCGGCCAGCGAGTGGCCCGGCATGGGAGCAAGCCACTTGGCCAGCTGGTCGGCCGGCACGCGCAGCACCGTCGCGCCATGCAGGCCGTTGTTCAGGCGCTCGGGCACGGGCGCGGCGTCGCTCACGAGCCAGACACGGTCCATGCGGTCTTTCTCGCGGCCCAGGCTCTCGCGCAGCTGGCGCTGCAGGTAGAGCTGCTGCTCGCAAAGCGCATCGCAGGCTGCATCGGCCACGGCCACCAGCAGCCACTGGCCCTTGAGCGTGGCGATGTCCACCGGCGCACCATTGCGGTCGGTGGCCGTCAGCTTCGGCAGCTCGCGCTGCGGCTCGACCAGTTCGCCGTAGACGCTGCGGCCTTCGGGCCGGATCACGTAGTAGGTGAAGTACGAGGCAATGACGGGCGCCGCGCACATCAGCATCACGGCGATCATCTTCCAGCGCCCCATGACCGTGCGCCGGCCTTCCGCGCCGTCGAGCGCCTGGTTGGGCGACGGCATCGAATGCACCGTCAGGCCCAGCGGCTCGTCAGAAGCGGCCATCGCGCGCGCGGCGCCTCGAGCGGCGGAGGGGTGTGATGAATTGGAACCAGACATAGAGGATGACGACGAGGGCCGACAGGCCGAACCACTGGAATGCGTAACCGTAGTGCCTCTCCAGGCCCAGCGCCGGGGCCGGCCAGTCGCGCTGCAGGCCCTCGGAGGCCGGTCCGCTCTGTTGCAGCGACACGTCGGTGCGCAGCGGCAGCTTGGTTTCGGCGCGGAAGGCTTCCAGGTCGAGATTTTGCCGGATGGGCGAATACCCCTCGGCGGCCGATGCCGGAGCGGCCGGTGCGGAGGCCGCCGGGGCAGGCGCCGAAGCAGCCGCGGCCGGTGCGGATGCGGGGGTGCCCAATTCCAGCAGATGGCTCGGCGGCGGCTCGACCAGGCCCGTGACCTCGACGATGCCGGCGGGCGTCTCGACCGCGCCCAGCCGCGTGCGGTCGACGAAATTTCGCTGGATCCAGCCGCGTTGCACCATCACCGTCTGTTCGGTGCCTTCCAGGGCGAAGGGCGTCAGCACGTAGAAGCCTGGCGTGCCGTGCATCTGGCGGTTGTCGAGAAATACGGTCTGCGGCGTCAGCCACAGGCCGCGCAGGCGCACCGGGCGATGCATCGCGTAGGAGGGCTTCTCCATCGCCAGGAACTCGGCCTGAGTCAGCGCCGGCTTCAGCTTCTGGGCCTCGATGTCGGCCTGCAGCGCTTCTTTCTGCGCGGCGCGCGACAACTGCCAGCGGCCCAGTGAAACGGTGGCTGCCACCGTCAGCACGGCAGCGATGGTGATGAGCCAGAAACGGCCCGGCCGGCGCCGGTCTTCGGAATACAGGGGTTCAGGAGTCACTGGAGGGAACGGGGCGTGCGGCCGATAATGTGGGTCATGAAATATTTCGTCGCCCTGGTGTTCCTGGGCATCTTCGCGAGCCTCGCGTTTGCCCTGTTCTTCATGCTGAAGGACGGGCGCAATGGGCGCGCCAAGAGCGGCGGCATGGCGCGCGCGCTCACCGTTCGGATCGGCCTTTCGGTGTTTTTGTTCCTCTGCCTGCTGCTGGCCTGGAAACTCGGCTACATCAAGCCCACCGGGCTCCCAGTCGGCAAGTAGATGGTGCTCGTTCCACGAGAACCATGAAAAAGGCGCCTTGCGGCGCCTTTTTTCTGGAATGCCGGGACGAGGTTCTTCGCTCAAAGCCAATAGACCAGCATGTAGAGGCCGAGCCAGACCACGTCCACGAAGTGCCAGTACCAGGCCGCGCCCTCGAAGCCGAAGTGACGTTCCGGCGTGAAGTGGCCCTTGCGCAGGCGCAGCGTGATGAACAGCAGCATCAGCATGCCGATGAACACGTGCAGGCCGTGGAAGCCGGTCAGCATGAAGAAGGTCGAACCGTAGGTGCCCGAGCTGAGCTTGAGGTTCAGCTCGGTGTACAGGTGGTGGTACTCGTAGCCCTGCACACTCAGGAAGATCAGGCCGAGCAGCACGGTAAGCCACATGAAGCGGATCGTCTGTGCGCGGTGGCCGGCACGCAATGCGTGGTGGGCAATGGTGAGCGTCACGCCCGAACTCAGCAGCAGCGCGGTGTTGATCGTCGGCAGCCAGAACGGGCCGACGGTCTGGAAGGGCTCGACGATGCCGGCCGGCGAGCCGGTGGCGCCGGCGGCGGCACTGGGCCACACGGCCTTGAAGTCGGGCCAGAGGATCGCGTTGTCCAGGCCGCCGAGCGACGGCAGCGCGTGGGTGCGGGCCCACCAAAGCGCCGTGAAGAACGCGCCGAAGAACATCACTTCCGAGAAGATGAACCAGCTCATGCTCCAGCGGAACGAGAGGTCGACCTTGTGGCCGTACTGGCCGCTCTCGCTTTCGCCGATGGCGGCGCGGAACCACACGAACAGCGTGCCGAGCCAGACCACCATGCCGGCCAGCAGGGACCATGCGCCCCACTCGTGGCCGTTGATCCATTGCGCGGCGCCCAGGATCACGAAGAACAGGCCGATCGCGGCCGAAACCGGATACGCCGATGGTCCGGGCACGAAGTAGTAGGGCGTGGTGCCGTGGGTGGTTGAACTCATATCAGCTCCTGGCTTTCTTTCTTCTCTCGATTCAATGGATTCTGCTTGTCGCGGGTTTCGCCGTCAGGCTGCTGCGACCACGTGGCGCACCAGCAGCACCAGCCCGACCACGAAGACGATCACGGCGACGAACGCCACCGCGATGATGTGCAGCGGATTCAGCTTGCCCAGGTCTTCCTGGTAGGCGCTGTTCTTGCGAACACCGAAGAACGACCAGCCCACCGCCTTCACCGTGTCCCACAGCGAAGCCTTCGGCCGGTTCGACGAGGGATCGGTCACGAGCGCGGCTCATCGGAAGTCCTGGAAACGGCGGCCACCGGTGCCGCAGGCGTCTTGCCGCCCACCTCGAAGAAGGTATACGACAGCGTGATGGTCTTCACGTCCTTGGAAATCTTGGGATCGATCACGAACGCAACCGGCCACTGCTTCTTCTCGCCCGGATCGAGCGTGTACTGGTTGAAGCAGAAGCACTCGAGCTTGTTGAAGTAGGGTGCAGCCTGCTGCGGCGCGTAGCTCGGGATGGCCTGTGCGGCCATGCGGCGGTTCTGCACGTTCTGGAATTCGTACATCACCGTGTTGAGCTGGCCGGGGTGCACCTGGATGGTCCGCTCCGCGGGCTTGAAGTCCCAGAGGCCGCCGCGCACGTTGGAGTCGAACTCGACCGTGATGGTGCGGGTCATGTCGACCTGCGTGTTGTCGGGCACGCGCACGTTCTTGCCGCCGCTGGCACCGCCCGGCACCTCGAGCTCGGAGAGCGCGAGGATGTTGATGCCGGTCATTTCGCAGATCGCGCGGTACATCGGCACCAGCGCATAGCCGAAGGCGAACATGCCGCAAGCCACGACGGCCAGCTTGCCGACCATGCGCACGTTGGCGCGGCGAATGCGTTGGCCGAGGCTCATGGTGCGTGCTGCTCCCGTTCGGTTGGCGGTCAGCGGCCGCTGAAGAAGACCATGCGGACGATGAAGCCGATGAAGAAGATCACCGCGATGGAGGCCAGCGTGAGCCCCATGCGTCGGTTGTTCTTTCTTTGTTCAGGCGTCGTCATCGTCGTGCGGCCTGTCAGCCGATCACCTTGGTGGCGGTCGCGTCGAGCTTGGGCGGGGTCTCGAAGGTGTGGAACGGCGCCGGCGACGGCACTTCCCACTCGAGGCCTTCAGCGGCTTCCCATGGCTTCTGCGAAGCCTTCTCACCCTTGCCGCGCATGGTGGGCAGCACGATGAAAAGGAAGAAATACAGCTGAGCGAAACCGAAGAAGAAGGCACCGACCGACGCCAGGGCGTTGAAGTCTGCGAACTGCATCGGGTAGTCGGCGTAGCGTCGCGGCATGCCGGCAAGGCCCAGGAAGTGCATCGGGAAGAAGGTCACATTGAACGAGATCAGCGACCACCAGAAGTGCACCTTGCCGCGCGTTTCGTTGTACATCACGCCGGTCCACTTGGGCACCCAGTAGTAGAAGCCCGAGAACATGGCGAACAGCGAGCCGGCCACCAGCACGTAGTGGAAGTGGGCCACCACGTAGTAGGTGTCCTGCAGCTGCGTGTCGATCGGTGCGACCGCGAGGATCAGGCCGGTGAAGCCGCCCATCGTGAACACGAAGATGAAGCCGACGGCGAACAGCATGGGCGTCTCGAAGGTCATCGAGCCCTGCCACATCGTCGCGATCCAGTTGAAGATCTTCACGGCCGTGGGCACCGCGATCAGCATGGTCGCGTACATGAAGAACAGCTGTCCGGTGAGCGGCATGCCGGTCGTGAACATGTGGTGCGCCCACACGATGAACGACAGGATGGCGATCGACGAGGTGGCGTACACCATCGAGGCGTAGCCGAACAAGCGCTTGCGGGCGAAGGCCGGCACCACCTGGCTGATGATGCCGAAGGCCGGCAAGATCATGATGTAGACCTCGGGGTGGCCGAAGAACCAGAAGATGTGCTGGTACATCACCGGGTCGCCGCCGCCGGCGGGGTTGAAGAAGCTGGTGCCGAAGTGGCGGTCGGTCAGCGTCATCGTGATGGCGCCTGCGAGCACGGGCATCACCGCGATCAGCAGGTAGGCGGTGATGAGCCAGGTCCAGCAGAACATCGGCATCTTCATCAGCGTCATGCCGGGGGCGCGCATGTTGAGGATGGTCACGATGATGTTGATCGAGCCCATGATCGACGAGGCGCCCATGATGTGCATCGCGAAGATGCCGGCGTCCATCGAGGGGCCCATCTGCAGCGTGAGCGGTGCGTAGAGCGTCCAGCCGGCAGCGGGTGCGCCGCCGGGCATGAAGAACGAACCGACCAGCATCAGCGCCGCGGGAATCAGCAGCCAGAAGCTGAAGTTGTTCATGCGTGCGAACGCCATGTCGGAGGCGCCCACCTGCAGCGGGATCATCCAGTTCGCGAAGCCCACGAAGGCCGGCATGATGGCGCCGAACACCATGATCAGGCCGTGCATGGTGGTGAACTGGTTGAACAGCTCGGGGTTCACCAATTGCAGGCCGGGCTGGAACAGCTCGGCGCGGATCAGCAGCGCGAGCACGCCCCCCACCATCAGCATGGTGAAGCTGAACAGCAGGTAGAGCGTGCCGATGTCCTTGTGGTTGGTCGCGAAGACCCAGCGGCGCCAGCCGGTGGGCGCGTGGTGGTCGTGATGCTCGTCGTGTGCGTGGTCGCCGTGGGCGGCGTGACCGTGGGGGTCGAGGACTGCACTCATTTCGTTGTTCCTTGCAATTTCTTCGTCGCGGGACGCTGTCGCATCACTTGCCGCGCAGGGCCAGCACTTCGGCCGGCTGCACCAGCTGGCCGGTCTTGTTCGACCAGCTGTTCTTGGTGTACGTGGCCACGGCCGCGAGGTCGGTATCGCTCAGCTGCTTCCAGGACGGCATCGCGCCGTTGTTCTGGCCGTTGAGCAGCACATGCAGTTGCACCGAGTGGTCGGCATCGAGCACCTTCGGGTCGCCGTCGAGCGCCTTGATCGGGCCCGCGCCCTTGCCGTTGGCCTGGTGGCAGGCGGCGCAGTTGGCGGCATAGACCTTCTCGCCACGAACGAGCATGTCGGGCAGCGTCCAGACCTTGGTCGGGTCGTCGAGCTTGGCGGCGGCTTCCTTGCGCTTGGCGGCCACCCAGGTCGTGTAGTCGGCCGACGAGACCACCTTCACGTGGATCGGCATGTAGGCGTGTTCCTTGCCGCACAGTTCCTGGCACTGGCCGTAGTAGTCGCCCACGGTCTCGGCACGGAACCAGGTGTCGCGCACGAAGCCGGGAATCGCGTCCTGCTTCAAGCCCAGCTGCGGCACGGCGAAGGCGTGGATCACGTCGTTCGCGGTGGTGATGATGCGGACCTTCTTGTTGACCGGCACCACCAGCGGGTTGTCGACCTTCAGCAGGTAGTCGTCGGGCATCGCGCCCTTGGCGCCGGCGTCGGACATCGCGCGCTGCGAGCTGTCGAGCGTGGAGATGAAGGCCAGGCCCTCGCCTTCGCCATTCAGGTAGTCGTAGCCCCACTTCCATTGATAGCCGGTGGTCTTGATCGTGAGGTCGGCGTTGGTGGTGTCCTTCTGGGCCACCAGCACCTTGGTGGCGGGCAGCGCCATGACGATCACGATGAGGAAGGGCACGATGGTCCAGATGACCTCGACCACCACCGATTCATGGAAGTTGGCCGCCTTGTGGCCGACCGACTTGCGGTGCTTCCAGATCGAATAGAACATGACCGCGAACACGGCGACGAAGATGACCGTGCACAGGATCATCATGATCGTGTGGAGCAGATGCTGCTCCTGCGCGATCTTGGTCACGCCGACCGGAAGATTCAACTGGCGAACCGAAGGGCCGCCGGGCAGATCGTTGACTGCGTGCGCCGCGCTGCTGAAAGCCGCGCCGGCCGCCAGCAACAGATTCGCCGGCCTGTACTTATTGCGCCAAATGCTCTTCATCGTGTTCACGTTTCTTCAATTTATCGACAACCCAACCGTGCAGCACTGCGCGAGCCCCCTCAGGCGCCACGCAACGCCATGCGAATCTCGCGGGCCAAAGCCGCACGCAACTCCGGGCGTACATAGCGCCCCACCCTGACCGATCGACCCTGCCCCGAGACCTCGATCAGCGAGCGATCGCCGGTCTGCGGTTCGATCCGCACCTGGTGCGGAAGAAATTCCGTGCGTTCGTAGTGCCCGCCGTTCTCGAGCTCCACGACGAGCCGCCCCTCCTGCAGCGCGATCTTCTCGCCGTCGGTCGCATGCCGTGCGTAGACCATGAACGCAAACCCGACAGCGGCCAGCTCGAGCCAGGCAAAGGGCAGCACCAGCGGCGCACCGTGCAGCCAGAACAGGGTGCCGGTGCCGAGCGATACCACGCACAGCGAGGCGTAGAGCCAGCCCAGCTGGCTCGGCGTCACCGAGCAGTTCCGCCTCAGGAACCAGTGGATGCTCTGGCCTGAAACGGTGGCAAATCGAAACACGGAATTCGACACGGGCGAGTTCAGCAAATCGGTGCGTCGATGGTCGCCCAATCCCTCGTACACCTTCGTACAAACAGGATCCGACACCCGTCGATCGCGGGACAATACCCGCGGGTTCCACGCAACGGCGGATTGTAGCGGGTAGATATCTGCGCCCGCGTTGCGTAGAGGACGCCTACGGGTCACTACTAACTAGGTGTGAAGCTCCAATAGGTTGTATCCGGTGTTCATCCGGATTGGGTTTGAGAGACTGGAAGTCGCCAAACACCCAATC
>NZ_JBGLYN010000038.1:0-57412 GCF_047304045.1 Variovorax sp. Varisp85 | reverse complement strand
CGGGGGGGGGGCCCCCCCCGGGGGCGGCCGGGCGGGCTGGTTTTGTGGGGCGGCCAGGGCCTGGGCCCGCGCCACGGCGCCCGCCCGCGGCGGATCGACCAGCCACTTGTCGGCACTGCCGTCGGCCACAAGCATTTCCGGTGTCATGTCGAACAGGTTGCGCGCCACGAAAGTGGCGGGCGACAGTGCCCGCCGGGCCGACGTCGCTGGCTGATTCCTGTTGAAGTTGTCGGTTGCGCGCGCCACCAGCGTGTCGCTGCCCTCGATGCCCAGCACCTCGCGAGCCCGGCTCGCCAGCGGCAAGGTGAAGTTGCCGAGGCCGCAGAACCAGTCGATCACGCGCTCTTCGGGCTGCACGTCGAGCAAACGCAATGCCTTGCCCACCAGCGCCCGATTGATGTGCGGATTGACCTGCGTGAAGTCAGTGGGCTTGAATGGCATCGTGACGTCGAACTCGGGCAGCCGGTATGCCAGCGGCGTGCCGCCCTCTTCCAGCAGCTTCACGGTGTCCGGCCCCTTGGCCTGCAGCCACCATTGAACGCCCTCGTTCTTCTCGGCAAAGGCCTTCAGCCGATCGATGTCTGCGCGCGAGAGCGGTTCAAGATGCCGCAGCACCAGCGCGATGGTGCCGAGCCGCGTTGAGTCGGGGGCGTCGCCGCAGGCCAGTTCGATCTGCGGGCAGGTTTCGCGCGCGTCCATCGAACCGATGAGCGCGCGCAGCGGCATCAGCATGTCGCTGACCTGCTTCGGCAGCACGGGGCACACCTGCATGTCGGCCAGGTAGCGGCTCTTGCGCTCGTGGAAACCGATCAGCACCGTGCCCTTCTTGACCACGTGGCGTACCGAGAGGCGCGCGCGGTAGCGGTAGTGCCAGGTCGGCCCTTCGAGCGGCCGCAGCAGGTTCTCGGGCTTGACCTTGCCGAGGTGCCAAAGGTTGTCTTCCAGTGCGCGCTGCTTCACGGCCACCTGGGCGGCCGCATCCAGGTGCTGCATCTTGCAGCCGCCGCAGGCGCCGGTGTGCAGGCCGAAATGGGGGCAGCCCGGGCGCACGCGCTGCGACGATTCGCGGCGGATGGCCGTGACCGTGCCCTGCTCCCAGTTGTTCTTGCGGCGATGGACATTGAACTGCACTTCCTCGAAAGGCAATGCGCCTTCGATGAACACGACCATGCCGTCGGCCTTGTGCGATACGCCCTGCGCGTCGAGGTCGAGAGACTCGACCTGCAGCCACTCTTCACCGGGATTCGTGGGGACTTTCGCGGGGGCTTTGTTTTCTTCGATGGATTCCGTCATCCCCCGATTGTCTCAGCGTGGCCGAGGCAGCTAGAACAGCGCGTCGCGCTCGACGCCAGCGCGGGCCAGTTGGCGGCGCATCTTGGCCAGCGCCTCGTTCTGGATCTGCCTGACGCGCTCGCGCGTGAGGCCGAGGCGCACGCTCAGCACCTCCAGCGTTTCGGGCTCGCGGTCGTGCAGGCCATAGCGCCCCTCCAGCACCTCGCGTTCGCGCGCATCGAGGGCGAGCACCCACTGGTCGAGCAGGCGCTCCACCTCGTGCATGTGCGTCACGTCGGTCGGGCTGCCCTGCCCGTCCTCGGAAGCCACGGTGTCGGCCAGCGTGAAGCCCTCGTCCCCGCGCGCGTCACCCGCGTCCAGCGAGCGCGGGGCTTCGGACAGGGCCAGCAGGTCGGCCACCGCCTGCACCTCGCGGCCGAGCAGCGCGGCGATGTCTTCCACGCGCACGCCATCGGGCCGGTGCGCGAGGAATTCGGCGTCACCTTCGAGTGCGCGGCGGGCCCGCAGCACCTGCTGCAGCTCACGCACCACATGCACCGGCAACCGGATCGCGCGCGCCTGCGTCATGACCGCGCGCTCGACGGACTGGCGGATCCACCAGGTCGCGTAAGTGGAAAAGCGAAAACCGCGTTCGGGCTCGAACTTGGTGATGGCGTGCATCAGGCCGAGATTGCCTTCCTCGATGAGGTCCGACAGCGGCACGCCACGGCCCAGGTAGCTCTTGGCGATATTGACCACGAGCCGCAGGTTGTGCTCGATCATCGATTGCCGCGCCGCGAAGTCGCCGGCTCGCGCGGCGCATGCGGTCTGGTATTCCTGCGCAGGCGTGAAGAGTTCGGTGCGACGGACCTGGCGCAGGTAGATGGTCAACGCATCCGCGCCCTCGCCGCCGATTTGTTCGCTCGCAGTGCCTGCAGGCAGCGCGCCGTCTGCCGTTGGTGGTTCTAAGCCTTCTTCCGGTGGCGGGTGAACGCTCTCACCGACGAACTCATGCCGACCGTTGTCGGGAGATGGGCTGCCCCTGCCCGCCAACCCGCGCACGGGCAACAGCGTGCGGCGGGGGCGGGAAGCAGCCATGGCATCACCGGCCGGGCAGGTAGCGCGAAGGATCGACGGGCTTGCCCTGGCGGCGGATCTCGAAATGCAGCTTCACGCGATCGGCGTCGCTGTTGCCCATTTCGGCGATCTTCTGGCCCTTCTGAACCGACTGGTCTTCCTTCACGAGCAGCGTCTGGTTGTGGGCATACGCCGTGAGGTAGGTGTTGTTGTGCTTCAGGATGATCAGGTTGCCGTAGCCACGCAGGCCTGCGCCCGCATAGACCACGCGACCGTCGGCGGCGGCCAGCACAGGGTCGCCCGCCTTGCCGCTGATGTCGTAGCCCTTGTTCTTGGCCTCATCGAAGCCCGCGATCAGCGAACCGCTCGCAGGCCAGATCCAGCCGATGTCTTCATCACCCACATTTCCGCTGCCGGGACCGGCCGGCGAAGCCGTGACCGGCGGCTTGGTCGTCGCGCTGCTGGCGGGCGCCGAGGGCACCACCGCAGGCTGCGGCGTCACGGGCTTCGTGACCACACCTTCGGGTGAAGCGGCGGGCGGTGTTGCAGGCGCGGCCGCGACGACCGTTCCCGAACCTGCCGGCGGAATCACGCGCAGCACCTGGCCGACTTCGATCAGGTCGGGGTTCTCGATGCTGTTCCAGCGAACGATGTCCTGCCAGCGCTGGCCGGTGTCGGCACCGATGCGGCGAATGGTGTCGCCGGGACGCACGGCGTAGTAGCCGGGCTTGCCATAGTTTTCGATGCCGGCGAGCGGCTTGCCGTTGGCGTCGGTGGTGATGGGCGGGCCGCCGGGCACTGCTGCGCCAGGCGCGCGCGACATAGTGCCGCGGTCTTCGACCGGCGCCGGCCCGCGCGGTGTGGAACAGCCCGCGATCACGAGCACAAAGGCCAACGTGACGCCAGCGAACCAACTCCGATTGCCAAAACCCTGCATTTGTTATTCCTTCAAGCGATGCCTGATTTTAGGGGGACAAAGTGAACCGCCTCAAGAATGAGGCGCTCCAGTCCCCGCGGGGTCTTGTCGATGACGACAAGGGCCTGGCCACCACTTGCGGACTGGGTCGGTGCCACGATGCGGCCACCCACCGCGAGCTGCGCAATCCAGGCCTCGGGCACGGCTTCGCCGCCAGCCGCGGCAATGATGCCGGCGTAGGGCGCGCCCTTGGCATAGCCGATCATCCCGTCGCCCAGCATCAGATGTACCGTCGCCAGCCGGAAGTGCCGCAGATTGGCGCGCGCGCGTTCGTGCAGGCCGCGCAGGCGCTCGATGCTGTAGACCTCGGTGGCCACATGATTCAGCACCGCAGCCTGATAGCCGCAACCGGTGCCGATCTCGAGCACGCGGCCGAGCTTGTCCTGCGGCTTTCCAGCCAGCGCGGGTGCGCCCATCAGCAGCTCGATCATGCGGGCCACCACGTTGGGCTTCGAAATGGTCTGTCCCAACCCGATCGGCAGGCTCGTGTCTTCGTAGGCCTGGTTGACCAGCGCACTGTCGACAAAGCGATGCCGCTCCACGGCGCCCATTGCGCGCAGCACCCGCGGATCGGAGATGCCCTGCGCCGCGAGCCTCTGCACCATGCGCGCGCGCACGGCATCGGAAGCCATCGAAGGCGTGGACGGCACCATGGGCTTGGCCGGCACGGCGGGCATGCGCCCTCGCGTGGCGGCCGAAGCGGTGGGTGTCAGGCGAACGGGGAAACTCGGCCGCTGCGTGGCCATGTCAACTGCCGAGACGGGCCACCGTCTCGCGCCATTGGCCAAGGTTGGCGTGGTCGGTCAGGTCGATCTGCAGCGGTGTCAGCGCGATGTGGCCGGCTGCGGTGGCATGGAAGTCGGTGCCTTCGCCGCTGTCCTTGGCGCCGCCTGCGCCGGCGATCCAGTACATGGTTTCGCCTCGCGGGCTGTCCTGGGTGATTACCTTCTCCGCCGCATGGCGGCGGCCGAGCCTGCAGACCTTGACGGGCTTCAGCTCGTCGAAAGGCAGGTTCGGCACGTTCACGTTGAGCAGGAAGGCGGCGCCTCCCAGCATGCGCTCGCGCTCGATCTGCTGCACCAGCCGCCGCGCCACCTGGGCGGCCGCATCCACATGCGCCCAGCCCTTTTCGATCTGCGAGAACGCGATGGCCGGAATGCCGAACAGGTAGGCCTCCATCGCCGCGCCGACCGTGCCCGAATAAATGGTGTCGTCGCCCATGTTGGCGCCGTTGTTGATGCCGGAGACCACCAGGTCGGGCCGGTAGTCGAGCAGGCCCTTGAGCGCGATGTGCACGCAATCGGCCGGCGTGCCCGTCACGTAGCGAAAGCCGTTGTGCGCCTCGCGCACATAGAGCGGTGCCGCCAGGGTCAGCGCGTTCGATTTGGCACTGTTGTTGTGCTCGGGCGCGACCACCTCGACATCGGCGATGTCCCTGAGCGCGTCATGCAGTGCGACGATGCCCGGCGCCTGAAAGCCATCGTCGTTGGAAATTAGTATCTTCATGGTGTCCTGGATGCCCGGGATTGTAGGCGCCGGGTGCGTCGCAGCAGGGACAAGCCCACCCTGCCGCGCCGCCTATCATCGCCCGCATTCTTTGGCCCCATCCGACTCACACGAAGGAGACTCGAGCATGCACGCATGGCTTTGCGAAAACCCCACCGGCGTCGACGCGCTGACCTGGAAGGAACTGCCGACCCCGACCCCGGGCCCGGGCCAGGTGCTGATCGAAATCAAGGCTGCGAGCCTGAATTTCCCCGATCTGCTGATCGTGCAGAACAAATACCAGATGAAGCCGCCCCTGCCCTTCGTGCCGGGCTCCGAATACGCGGGCGTGGTCCAGGCGGTCGGCGACGGCGTCACGCACCTCAAGGTCGGGCAAAACGTGGCCTGCCTGTCGGGCACGGGCGGCTTTGGCACCCACACACTGGCACCCGCGGCCTTGTGCATGCCGTTGCCCGAAGGTTTCGGCCACGTCGATGCCGCGGCTTTCATCATGATCTACGCCACCTCGTGGCACGCACTGATGGACCGAGCGCAACTCAAGGCCGGCGAAACCGTGCTGGTGCTCGGCGCGGCAGGCGGCGTGGGCACGGCGGCCATCCAGATCGCAAAGGCTGCCGGGGCCAGAGTGATTGCAGCAGCCTCCACCGATGAAAAATGCGAGCTTTGCCGCTCCATCGGCGCCGACGCGACGATCAACTACACGACGCATGCACTGCCCAACGGTTTTCGCGATGCCGTCAGGGCCGCCACCGACGGTAAAGGACCGGATGTCATTTACGACCCGGTGGGGGGTGATTTTGCAGAGCCCGCCTTTCGCTCCATTGGGTGGCGCGGCCGTTATTTGGTTGTCGGTTTTGCGTCCGGCCCGATTCCATCACTGCCATTGAACCTGACACTGCTGAAAGGCGCTTCGCTGGTCGGCGTGTTCTGGGGGGATTTCGCCAGGCGCGAGCCCAAGGCCAATGCACAGATGATGGCCGAATTGGCGCAGTGGTACGGCCAGGGAAAGATCAAGCCGGTGATCGACAGCACGATGCCCATGGCGGAATTGAAGGCTGCCTACGCCCACATGGGCTCGCGCGGCGTCAAAGGAAAACTGGTGATGGTGAACTGAGCGCACCACCAGCGAACGCCCAATAAAAAAGCCCGCACATGCGGGCTTTTTTATTGGGCCACAGCCCGGAGAAGCCAGGGGCGCTTACTTGATCTCGTACTCGGAAAGCGACTTGCCCGCAGCCAATGCCTCGGTCACCCAGCGCGGCTTGCGGCCACGGCCACCCGACCAGGTTTCGCCCGTCGGGCCGCGGTATTTGGCGGCAGCCTTGGCGGGCGCGACGCCTGCACTGCGCTTGACGGCGCCCGCACGGCCGGTGAGTTTCAGATCGGAGGCCGTCAAACCGTATTCGGCGATCTTCTTGCGCAACTCTTCGACCACGCCCGCGCGTTCCTGGTTGCGCAGGTCTTCGGCCTGCTTGCGCAATTGCGCAATCTGCTCGTCATGCTTCTTGATCTGGGAATTGATATCGGCGAGGGTCGAAGCCATTGTTGGACTCCTGAAAATTGAAAACGGGTGGATTTTAATTCAGTTTACATTTGCCACAAGCATCCTGCCCGGCGAAAAAAACGGCGGCGCATTGCGTCATTGCAACAACTCGCAACATAAAGCCATCCGCGACGGGCGCTTTATATACGGGCAAGACGAGAAAAAAAGAGAGAAAGGGGAGCGGCGCGCGGGCAGAAGAAGATGCGGCGGCCGGAAATGACAACGCCGGGTAAACCCGGCGTTGTGGTCCTTTTTGAGCGCTATTGCGCAATAGCACAAAGGAGATATTTTGGGGTGGCTGATGGGACTCGAACCCACGACGACCAGAATCACAATCTGGGACTCTACCAGCTGAGCTACAGCCACCGTAGAGCCTACGATTGTAGCGTTAAAAATCGCTGTTTTGACGAAGGCAATCAATGGCGAGGCTCGAAAGCTACATTTCGCCTCCCCGCCGGGATCGGCGCCGGCGCTTCGATGCCTGTCGCGATCGCGGTGATCGGCAAAAATTCTCGCCCGCCTGTCCGATCTTCATCGCCGGCACCGACAGGCATATCGCTCCGCTATCATGAATGCGACCCGCGCCAACGGGCATGGCTTCTGGCCATCTCCACTTCACCACATCTCAAAGGAATTTCTTCATGAGCATCGTCTGGACCATCCTGATCGGGTTCGTCGTGGGTCTTGTGGCGCGGGCCGTCAAGCCAGGCGATGACTCCGCCGGCTTCATCGTCACGACCATCATCGGCATCGCCGGTTCGCTGATCGTCACCTACGTCGGCCAATCGCTGGGCTGGTACACCGCCGGCCAGGGCGCGGGTTTCATCGCATCGGTGCTGGGCGCGATCGTGCTGCTCATCATCTACGGCCTGATCAAGCGCAAGAGCTGATGCGAAGAATGGGCCGTGCCGCCTCACGCGCACGGCCATCATGATGCCCCGCAAAGCGCGCGCCAAGCATCATGTCTACGTGGTCGAGCTCGATGACCGCGTATGGAACAACCGCCGCTTCAGGCGGGCCAACCCCGACTACCAACTCGGCAAGCCCTTCGTCTACGTCGGCATGACCGGCCTGGACCCCGATATCCGCTTCGACAAGCACAAGGCCGGCATCCAGGCCAACAGCTTCGTACAGGAGTTCGGCCTGCACCTGCTGCCGGCGCTCTACGAACGCTACAACCCCATGACCTACGAGGACGCGCGCCTGATGGAGGTCGATCTCGGCATCGCGCTGCGCAAGGCCGGCTACGGCGTGTGGCAGGCCTGACGCGGCGGCAAGTACTTCAGGAGTAGGTGACCCAACTTTCGTAGGCAGGGCCGTCCAGATGCGGCAGCGTGTTGTAGGTCACGAGCATGTGCCGCTTGGGTGTAAAGGCGAACTCGGTCACCGACGTGTTGCGAATACGCAGGTTGATTTCGATCGTCGTCTCCGCGCTCGTCCCCAACACATGGCCCACCGCCGTGCTGATCGGCCCTCCGCTCGACACCACCAGCACCTTTGCGCCATGGTGCTTACCGCGGACATGGTCGAGCGCCGTCGTCACGCCCGCCATGAAGTCGACATAGCTCGGCATTCCGGCCGGCGTCGTCCTGCCCTGCATCCACGCGCCCAGCCCCTCGCGCAGCAGGCGAAAGTGATGGCGGTACATCTCAGGCGAATCGGGCTTTTCCAGCTTGCCTTCGTGGATGGTGGCGATGACCGCCTCGCTGTCGTATTCGTTGAGACCGGGCCACGGCAGCACGTCGTCGCGCTCCAGGCCGAGGCCCTTGGCGATACCCTCCCAAGTCTGGCGATGGCGCTTCAACGTGCCGGTGATGACGGCATCGAACTTCATGCCACGCTCGCGCCAGTACTCGCCGAGGCGAACGGACTGCCGGTGCCCGAGTTCGCTCAGGTTGTCATAGTCGGCAGCGCCAAAACTGGCCTGTCCGTGGCGCACGAGGTAGAGGGTTCCCATGCACGGGATTCTGGCAAGAAGCCGAGCCACAGCTTGTCCCTCGGGCGACCGATTCATGGGGGCCAAAAAAAGCCCGAGCGGTCGGCTCGGGCTGTCTCTGGCAACGCTGTGTACGTCAGCGGCCCGCGGCGGGCGGCAGCGGCTCCGTCGGCTTCGGCACCAGGATCTCGGCCTTGAAACGGTCCTTCAGCAGGTTGTAGTAAGCGGCGTCTTCTGCGGCAGCCACGGACTGGCCGACCTGTGCCTGTTCCTGCTTCGCGAGTTCGGGCGCCGGCGGCGTGCGCGGAACGACCTTGGTCACGCGGACCACGGCATAGCCTTGCGCGCCGAGGTCCACGCCCACGAGTGCGGGCAGCTTGGAAGGGTCGGCACGCAACGCGGCATCGATGACCGGCAGTGGCTGCGACTGCGCTTCGCGGCGCGAAACGGTCAGAGGCGCGCCGAAAGTCGCACCGTCCGCCTTGGCAGTCCACGCGGCGAGCCTGGCTTCGCCTTCGGTCTTGGCGAGCACCGAGGCGCGTTCGGCAATGAGTTGCGCACGGATCTTGTCCTTGACGTCGGCCAGCGGCACCGGATGTCCAGGCGTGTACTTCGTCACGCGGCCCGATGCGAGTTGGCTCGGACCGACTTCGATCGCCTCGGTGTTCTGCTTGCGTTCAAGCGAATCGGTTGCGAAAAGCGCGCTCAGGAAATTGCGGCTGGCCATCGGGCCGGTGCTGCCCGGTGCGGGCACGCGCGCAACATTGTTGGCCGTCTGGATCGTGAGCTTCAGCTTCTCGGCAGCGGGCTTGAGGCTGTCGGGCGACTGGTAGACGGCGTCGGTGAATGCTTCGGCGGCCTTCGCGAACTCCTGCGTGGCCTGCTGCGAGCGCATGTCGTTCTCGATGGTCGCGCGCACCTGCTCGAAAGGCGGCACCACGGCCGGCTTGATGTCGGTCAGGCGAATGATGTGATAGCCGAATTCGGTTTCGACGACGCCGCTGGTTTCGCCCTTCTTGAGCGCGAACATCGCGTCTTCGAAAGGCTTGACCATGGCGCCCTTCGTCACGAAGTCGAGGTCGCCGCCCTTCTCCGCCGAACCCGGGTCCTGCGAATTCTTGCGTGCAACGTCGGCGAAGCTGGCAGGCGACTTCTTCACTTCGGCCAGCAACTGCTCGGCCTTGGCCTTGGCCTTTTCGCGATCCGCCGCGGGCATGCTGGACGGCGCGGTGATCAGGATGTGGCTTGCACGGCGCTCTTCCTTGGTGCCGAAGCGCGCGGCATTCTGTTCGTAGTAGGTCTTGAGGTCGGCCTCGTTCACGACGACGTTCTTCTTGGCCGCGTCGAGGTCGAGCACGAGGTATTCGATGCTGGCCTGCTCGGGCACCTGGAACTGCGCCGTGTGGCCCTTGTAGTAGGCCTCGATGTCGGCATCGCTCACCGTCACCTTCGAAGCAAAGCTGTCGGGGCCGAAGCGCGCCACCTGGATTTCGCGGCTGTCGTAGAAGGCATTGATGGTCGTGGCGGCCAATGCAGGCGGCGTGAAGGCCGTGCCGGAGACGCCCAGCAGCACCTGCTGCGTTGCCATGTCGGAGCGCACCGAAGCTTCGTACTGCTCCGGCGTGCGGCCGGTCACGCGCTGGAAGGCCTCGCGGTCGAACTTGCCGTCGGGTGTACGGAACGCGGCCAGGCCCGGGTCCTGCGCGAAGATGCGCGACAGGCGCTCTTCGGACACCGTCATGTTGACCTTGGCCGCCGCGGCGGCCAGCACGCGGTCGCGCACCATGCGCTCCAGCGTGGCGTAGCGCAATGCATCCGACTCGAGCAAGGTCGGGTCGACGTTGGGCGACTGCTGGCGAATACGGTCCGTCTCAACGCGGTGCTGCTGATCCCATTCGGGCTTCGTGATGTCGTGCCCTTCGATGCGGGCGACCTTCTCGTCGCGCCCGAATCCCTGATAGCGCTCGACGCCGAAGAACACGAACGAGGGAATGATCAGCAAGAACAAGAAAATCATGACGACCTTGTTGTACTTGCGGAAGGTATCAAACATGCTTGAACACTCTTTTTCGACGGCTGTCGGACGGCAATAAAAAAGGCGAACTTGCGGTTCGCCTTTGCATCGGGTGGGTGGTGGGTGCTGAGGGGCTCGAACCCCCGACCTACGCCTTGTAAGGGCGCCGCTCTACCAACTGAGCTAAGCACCCCACCGGGAATACTTTCCGAGTCTAACGTCTTAGTTCAGCGCGTCTTTCAGCGCCTTGCCCGGACGGAACTTCGGGATCTTGGCTGCCTTGATTTTAATCGCGTCGCCGGTGCGGGGATTTCGGCCGGTGCGGGCCGCGCGCTTGCCTACTGCAAAAGTGCCGAAACCGACGAGCGAAACGGAGCCGCCTTTCTTGAGCGTGGTGCGAATGGCGCCAATAGTGGATTCGAGTGCACGCGTCGCTGCGGCTTTGGAAATATCGGCGTTCTTTGCGATGTGCTCAATCAGTTCGGTCTTGTTCACAAGGGCCCCTTGTAGGAAAAAGTTGGTCGGCTTCCGTCAGCTGCGACCTGGCCGCAAACGATGCGACCCCAGAGCCTGGCAAGACTGACGCCTCGGCAGCGCGCTGCCAGCGAGGATTACAACCACTGGTCTGCAGGGTGTCAATAAGACGCGAAGCCATGCCGATCAGCGGAGCGCGCGATTTTAGAGGCCTTTCGTGAAGCCCTTTTTCAGGGCGGCTCAAAGGGCGGCGGCGATCGCCTTGCCCACGTCGCTGGTGCTGCCCGTTCCGCCGATGTCGGGGGTGCGCGGCGCTCCGCTTTGGGGCGCAAGCACCTTTTCGATGGTCGAAAGAATGGCGTCGTGCGCCTGCTTGTGGCCCAGGAACTCCAGCATCATCGCGCCGCACCAGATCTGCCCGATCGGGTTGGCGATGCCCTTGCCGGCGATGTCGGGCGCCGAGCCATGCACCGGCTCGAACAGCGACGGCGCGGTGCGATCGGGATTCAGGTTGGCGCTCGGCGCGATGCCGATGGTGCCGGTGCAGGCCGGCCCCAGGTCCGACAGGATGTCGCCGAACAGGTTGCTCGCCACCACCACGTCGAAGAAGTCGGGCCGCTGCACGAAGTGCGCCGTGAGGATGTCGATGTGGAACTTGTCGAGCTTGACGCCCGGGTAGTTCTTGCCCATCTCGGCCACGCGCTCGTCCCAGTACGGCATGGTGATCGAGATGCCGTTCGACTTGGTGGCGCTGGTCAGGTGCTTCTTCGGCCGCGACTGCGCGAGCTCGAAGGCGAACTTCAGCACCCGGTCGACGCCGATGCGCGACATCACGGTTTCCTGCACCACGATCTCGCGCGGCGTGCCTTGGTACATGCGCCCGCCGATGCTGGAGTACTCGCCCTCGGTGTTCTCCCGCACGATGTACATGTCGATCTCGCCGGGCTCGCGCGGCGTGCCGTCGCGCCGCACCACGGGCGCGATGATGCCGGGCATCAGGCGCGCGGGACGCAGGTTGATGTACTGGTCGAACTCGCGGCGGAACATCAGCAGCGAGCCCCACAGGGAGACGTGGTCGGCGATCTTCTCGGGCCAGCCGACCGCGCCGAAGAAGATGGCGTCGTGCCCGCCGATCTGGTCCTTCCAGTTGTCGGGCAGCATCTGGCCATGCTTCTCGTAGTAGTCCCAGCTCGAGAAGTCGAAGTGGTCGAATTTCAGGTCGATGCCAAACTTGCGCGCCGCAGCATCGAGCACGCGCAGGCCCTCGGGCATGGTTTCCTTGCCGATGCCGTCACCGGCGATGACTGCGATTCTGTGGGTGCTCATGGTGTGGCTCCTGCTCGTTCGAGATGGGTGAAAGGCGAAAAGAATGCCTGCGCCTCGGCGAGCAACTCGCCCGGCGCTTCTTCGGGAACGTAGTGACCGCACGGCAACGCGCGGCCCGACACTTCGGCCGCGCGTTCGCGCCACAGCGCGAGCACGTCGAAGGCCTTGCCGACCGCGCCGTGCTCGCCCCACAGCACGCGCAGCGGCTGTGCCAGGCGCTGGCCGGCGGCGATGTCGGCGCGGTCGTGCACGAGATCGATGGTGGCGGAGGCGCGATAGTCCTCGCAGATGGATTCGGCCGTGCCCGCGATGCCGGCGCAGCGCTCGTATTCGGCCAGCACCTCGGGCGCGAAGGGCGCGAGGCCGGCATGCCGCCCGCCCATCACGCTGCGCACGTAGCGTGCGGGGTCGGATGCGATCAGCGCCTCGGGCAGCGGCGGCGGCTGGATCAGGAAGAACCAGTGCCAGTAGGCCTTGGCGAAGGCTTCGGAGGTGTGCTCGTACATCGCGAGCGTGGGTGCGATGTCCAGCAGCAGCATCCGCTCGACTGCGTCGGGGTGGTCCGCGGCGAGCCGGTGCGCCACGCGCGCGCCGCGGTCATGGGCCAGCACGCCGAAATGTTCGAAGCCGTGGTGCCGCATGGCGGCGAGCGCGTCGAGCGCCATCTCGCGCTTGCTGTAGACCACGTGTTCGGCATCAACTGCAGGCCGGCCCGAATCGCCATACCCGCGCAGGTCGACGGCGACCACGGTGAACCGCTCGGCCAGCGTCGGAGCCACGCGATGCCAGATCGCATGCGTCTGCGGATGGCCGTGCAGCAGCAGCAAGGGAGCACCGCGCCCGCCGATGCGGCCGTGGATGCGCACGCTATCGCGCTCAATATCGAAAGTGGGAAAGGAAAGGAAGGAGGCTGTCACGCAAACGATTGTGCGTTGCGCCCGGACGATCATCAAGCAACAATCAGCCAATTCATACTTTCCGATATGGCATGAGTCCTCTCTCGATGGATCGTGGCGACCTGGCACTGGTGCTGGCCATTCGCGACCAGGGCAGCCTGGCGAGCGCTGCGGCCACGCTCAACGTCGTGCCCTCGGTCATCACCAAGCGGCTGGGCGCGCTGGAGGCGCGCCTGGGCCAGCGCCTTTTCGAGCGCACCACCCGGCGGCTCAGCGTCACGGCCGAGGGCGAGGCGGTCTGCCTGCATGCGCGAGCGCTGCTCGACGGCTTCGCCGCCCTCGAAAGCGAACTCGGAGAACGCCAGAACGAACTGACCGGCACCGTCCGCCTGGCCGCGACCTTCGGCTTCGGCCGCCGCTGGCTGGGGCCGGCGCTGGCCACTTTCCAGGCGCGGCACCCTGCACTGCAGATCGAACTGCTGCTGACCGAGCAACTGCCGGACCTCGGCGCCGAGGGTTACGATGGCGCGGTCTGGCTCTGGGCGGTGCAGCAGCGCCGTGCGGCCGACTGGATCTCGCGGCGCATCGCGCGCAACCAGCGCGTGCTGGCCGCCTCGCCCGCCTACCTGAAGCGCCGCGGCACGCCCGGCACCGTCGAGGCGCTGGCTTCGCACGATTGCCTGGTCGCGCGCGAGAACGGCGATGCCAGCCAGCGCCAGTACGCACTCTGGACCCTGCGCCATGTGCGCGACGGCAGCACGGCGCGCGTGCGTGTGCAGGGGCCGCTGGCCAGCAACTCGGGCGAGATGGTGCGCGACTGGTGCGTGGCCGGGCATGGCGTCATGCTGCGCAGCCTGTGGGACATCGCACCCCAACTCGCGAGCGGCGAACTGGTGCGCGTGCTGCCGCAATACGCGATGGCGGAAGCGGACATCCACTGGATCGCGCCCTGGCGGCCGAAGACGCCTCGGCGGGTGCGCCTGCTGGTCGATCACCTGGTGGAACAGTTCCGCGGCGAGCCCTGGAAGCCGGGCAAGGCCGATACGCGCTGAAGAGAAAAGCGCCGGCGCTCAGCGGCCGTTGCGCACCACGAGGCTCACCCCCACCGCAGTGAGCGCAATGCCCAGCACCGTCACCAGCGTGATCGGCTCGGAGAACAACAGCCACGCCATCACGGCCGTGCAGGGCGGCACCAGGTACAGCAGGCTCGTGACGGCCGTGGCTGTGCCGCGCTGGATCAGCATGTAGAGCAGCGAACTGCCGCCCAGCGACAGCGCCAGCACCGACCACGCCATTGCGCCGCCGGAGTGCAGGTTCCACTGGATGCTCTCCGACTCCAACGCCGCGAAAGGCAATGTGACAAGCAGCGCGGCCGCCATCTGCACCGCGCTCGCACTGCGCACGTCGCATGGCGCGACAAAGCGCTTCTGGTACAGCGTTCCCGCCGTGATCGAGACCAGCGCCATCAGCGTGAGCCCCATCGTCAGCACGCTCACCTCGCCGCCCTGCCCGAGCTTGCGCAGCACCACGAGCACCAGGCCCGCGAAACCAAGCCCCAGCCCGACCCACTGCCGCTGCGAGATGCGGCCGCCGTGGAAAGACAGCCAGACCGCCGTCAGCACCGGCTGGATGCCGACCAGCAGCGCCACCAGCCCCGCGCCCATGCCTTCCCGCACCGCGGCCCACACACCGCCCAGGTAGCCGGCCTGCATCAGGATGCCCGTGGCCGCCAGGTGCCCCCACTGCGCGCGCTGCTTTGGCCACGCGACCCGCGCGAGCGCGACCCACACGCCGAAGCAAGCCAGCGACAACGCATAGCGCACGGCCAGGAACTTGAGGGGTGGCGCATACGGCATGCCGTAGCGCGCGACGATGAAGCCCGTGCTCCAGATCAACACGAAGACCGCCGGCATTGCCCGCAGCCAGCCCGCGTTGCGGGCCGCGGCTGCCGCGGTCATTTGGTGCGGGCCCGGATTTCGGGAATGGCCTTCTGCAGGTAGTACACCATCGACCAGATCGTGAGCACGGCCGAGATCCAGATCAGCCACTGGCCCCAGACGCCGGTGTCGATCACCCGGAACAGGTGCCCGTCAAAAAGCAGGAACGGAATGGCGATCATCTGCACGGTCGTCTTGACCTTGCCGATCATGTGGACCGCCACGCTCTTGCTTGCGCCGATCTGTGCCATCCATTCGCGCAGCGCCGAGATGGCGATCTCGCGGCCGATGATGATCAGCGCCACGAACACGTCGGCCCGGTTCAGGTGCACCAGCACCAGCAGCGAGGCGCACACCAGGAACTTGTCGGCCACCGGATCGAGGAAGGCGCCGAAAGCCGAGGTCTGGTTGAGCCGGCGCGCCAGGAAGCCGTCGAGCCAGTCGGTGGCGGCGAAGACGATGAACATCACCGTGGCGATCAGGTTGCGCATCGGCTCGCTGATCGGAAGGTAGAACACGCCGACGATCAGGGGGATCGCGACGATGCGCGTCCAGGTCATGATGGTCGGCAGGGTCCAGAACATCGCTTGATTGTGTCATGGCGGCATTAACCCCCAACGGGGGTCGCGCCCTCAGTGCAGCGCCTTGTAGATTTCCTCCGCCAGGTCGGAGGCGATCCCCTCGACCGACGCGATGTCCTCCACGCTCGCCGCCGCCACACCCCGGATGCCGCCGAAGCGCTGCAGCAGCCGCGCGCGCCGCTTCGGTCCGATGCCCGGGATGTCCTCGAGCTGGCTGCCGCCGACCCGCACCTTGGCGCGCTTGGCCCGCATGCCGGTGATGGCGAAGCGATGCGCCTCGTCGCGGATCTGGGCCACCAGCATCAGCGCGGCCGAGTCCTTGCCCAGGTAGACCTTCTCGCGGCCGTCGGCGAACACGAGTTCCTCGAGCCCGACCTTGCGGCCCTCGCCCTTCTCGACCCCGACGATCAGCGACAGCGGCAGGCCCAGTTCGCTGAACACCTCGCGCGCCATCGACACCTGCCCCTTGCCGCCGTCGACCAGCACCAGGTCGGGCATGCGCGCGGCCTTGATCTTCACCGGCGCCTCGCTGCCGTCGCTCTCGGCATCGCCCGGAGGCAGGGCGTCGGTCTCGGCCGCCATCGCCTCGGCCAGCTTGCCATAGCGGCGGTGCAGCACCTGGCGCATGGCCGCGTAGTCGTCGCCGGGCGTGATGCCCTCGATGTTGTAGCGGCGGTACTCCTTGTTCTGCATGGCGTGGTGCTCGAACACCACGCATGAAGCCTGCGTCGCCTCACCCGCGGTGTGCGAGATGTCGAAGCATTCGACGCGGAAATTGTCGAGATCGTCCGATGCCAGCTCCAGCGCATCGGCCAGCGCGCGCGTGCGCGCCTGCTGCGAGCCCTCCTCGGCGAGCAGCCGGGCCAGCTGCAGCTTGGCGTTGGTCTCGGCCATTTCGAGCCAGTGCCGGCGCTGCTCGCGCGGCTGGAACACCGCCGTCACGCGCGTGCCGGCCTGCAGCGAAATCGCCTCGATCAGCTCGCGGCCCACCTGCTCGCTCAGCACCAGCGTGGCCGGCACCGGCACGTCGATGTAGTGCTGGGCGATGAAGGCCTCGAGCACCTGCACCTCGATCGGGTCGGTCGCGGCGGGCGGACCACCCTCTTCTTCATCGTCGAGTTCACCGTGGTGGATCTGCGCCGCGTCTTCCACATGCACGGGAAAGTACGGCCGGTCGCCCAGGTGGCGGCCGCCGCGCACCATCGCCAGGTTCACGCAGGCCTTGCCGCCTTGCACCTTCACGGCCAGGATGTCCACGTCCTTGTCGGACGCGATCTCGATCGACTGCTGGTGCAGCACGCGCGAGATGGCGGACATCTGGTTGCGCAGCTCGGCCGCCTGCTCGAACTCGAGCTTCTCGGCGTGCGCAGTCATGCGCTGTTCGAGCTTGGAGAGCACGAGCTGCGTATCGCCCATCAGGAAGGCCTCGGCGCTGGCCACGTCCTGCGCATAGACATCGGGCGCGACGTAGCCGACGCACGGCCCGCTGCAGCGCTTGATCTGGTACAGCAGGCAAGGCCGCGTGCGGTTGGCGTACACCGTGTCTTCGCAGGTGCGCAGGCGGAACACCTTCTGCAGCAGCTGGATCGATTCCTTCACCGCCCAGGCGCTCGGGTACGGCCCGAAGTAGCGGTGCTTCTTGTCGACCGCACCGCGGTAGTACGCCAGCCGGGGGAACTGGTGCGACGCGATCTTGAGATAGGGGTAGCTCTTGTCGTCGCGAAACAGGATGTTGTAGCGCGGCTTGAGCGTCTTGATCAGGTTGTTCTCGAGCAGCAGCGCCTCGGCCTCGGAGCGCACCACCGTGGTCTCCATGCGCACGATCTTCGAGATCATGTGGCCGATGCGGGTGCCGCCGTGGTTCTTCTGGAAGTAGTTGGCGACCCGCTTCTTGAGGTTGCGCGCCTTGCCCACATAGAGCACGGCGCCGGCCGCGTCGAAGTAGCGGTAGACGCCCGGCAGCTGCGGCAGGGCCGCGACTTCGCTGAGCAATTGATCGGAATGCACGTCTGACATGGCGGCTATTGTGGCGCGCGGCACGCGGCCCGGCGCCCGCCTGCGCGCAAACCCCGACGCGGCTGGAATGAAACCTGCTGAAGATAGCCACGGGCGCGAGGAGCGCCCGGTTTTTTCAACATACCTATTCGGGAAATCTGCATGAACAAGAACAACAGGCGCGCCTGGTGGGCGCTCTCACCCATCGCGCTCTCGCTGAGCCTCGCGGGCTGCGGCGGCGCCTCCCGCAATGACGCGCAAGACACGACAACGATTCTTGCAACCATCGCCGCGATCAACGCGGCCAATCAACCGGCCCAGCAGCCTGCCCCGAGCGCACCCGACAACGGCTGCCTCACCTCGACCGGCAACTCCTCCGTGGTGGTCGGCTCGGGAGATGCCGGCGATCCGGCCGCGCCCGAGGCGGCCTCGGGCTACGCGCCGGGGCACAAGCTGGTCTACGCGAAGAATTACATGGTCGTCGCCAACCACCCGTTGGCCACGCGCGCCGGCTGCGACGTGCTGAAGGCCGGCGGCAGCGCAGTCGATGCGGCGGTGGCCGTGCAGGCCGTGCTGGGGCTGGTCGAGCCGCAATCGAGCGGTCTGGGCGGCGGCGCCTTCATGCTCTATTACGACGCCGCGACGAAGAAGGTGCAGGCCTACGACGGCCGTGAGACCGCGCCCGCCGCGGCCACCGAGAACTACCTGCGCTACGTGGACGACGCCACCGACACCAGCCTGCCCAAGCCCGGCGGCGCGCGCGCCAGCGGCCGCTCGATCGGCACGCCAGGCGCGGTGCGCATGCTCGACATCGCCTACCAGGACCACGGCAAGCTGCCCTGGAAAGACCTCTTCAGCTACGGCATCACGCTGGCCTCCGACGGCTTCCTGATCGGCGGGCGCATGACCGCCGCCATCTCGTCGTCGGCCGCCAGCCTCAAGCGCGACGCCGAGGCCACGGCCTACTTCTTCAACGCCGACGGCACGCCGAAGGCGCTGGGCACCCGCCTGCAGAACCCGGCCTACGCCAAGACGCTGGCCACCATCGCGACGCAAGGCGCCAACGCCTTCTACACGGGCGACATCGCCCAGGGCATCGTCGACAAGATCGGCGTCACGGTCGCCGCGAACGACGGCTCGGCCATCACGCCCGGCAAGACCACGCTGGCCGACCTGGCCAACTACAAGGCCAAGCGGCGCGACCCGGTCTGCGGCACCTATCGCGACTACTACGTGTGCAGCATGTCGCCGCCGTCCTCGGGCGGCATCGCGGTGGTGGCGAGCCTGGGCATCCTCGAGACCTTCAACATGGGCCTGTACAAGCCGACCGCCATCGGCATCGAGGGAGGCAAGCCGACCGTGATGGGCGTGCACCTGGTGAGCGAGGCCGAGCGCCTGGCCTATGCAGACCGCGACAAGTACGTGGCCGACACCGACTTCGTTCCGCTGCCGGGCGGCTCGGTCGACACCATGATCAACAAGCCCTATCTGCAGAGCCGCGCCAGCCTCATCAGCCTGGCGAAGAGCATGGGCGTTGCCCAGGCCGGCAACCTGGGCGCGGTGCCGCTGGGCATCGACAAGACCGAGGAGCATGGCACCACGCACTTCACCATCGTCGACAAGCAGGGCAATGTGGTGGTGATGACCACCACGGTGGAAAGTACGCTCGGCTCGTTCCACATGACGCAGGGCTTCATGCTGAACAACCAGCTGACCGACTTCTCGGCCAACCCGAACGACACGGTCGATCCGAGCATCAAGGTGGCCAACCGGGTCGCACCCGGCAAGCGCCCGCGCAGCACGATGGCGCCGACGCTGGTATTCAGGAAGCAGGCCGATGGCAGCATGGGCGAGTTCGTCATGGGCACCGGTTCGCCGGGCGGCGGCACCATCATCCAGTACGTCGTGAAGACGCTGGTCGGCGCGCTCGACTGGGGGCTCGACGCCCAGCAGGCCACGTCACTGGTCGACTTCGGTGCCTCCAACAGCGTGACCACCAATGTCGGCGGCGAGCATCCGAACATCGACGCGACGAACTCGGGCCTCAACGACCCGCTGGTCGCCGGGCTGATCGGACTGGGTCACAAGGTGTCGGTCTCGGCGCAGTCCAGCGGCGTGAGCACCATCATCCGCACCAGCGTCGGTGGCAAGACCGTGCTGACAGGCGGCGCCGACCCCCGGCGCGAAGGCATCGTGCTGGGCGATACCTTCACGCCCTGAGGGCGTTGGCCTGGACGAAGTGGTGCTCGCAGGCGCCGCTCATCGGCGCGCCTACTTCGCCAGCTCCGACACCAGCCGGTACAGGAACTCGCGGCCGTCATAAAGCCGCTGGATCTCGATGCGCTCGTCGAGCCCGTGCGCGCGCGCATCGGACGGCTCCAGGAAAATGCCGCTCACGCCGTACATCGGAATGCCCGCGTTGCGCATGAAGCGGCTGTCGGTGGCGCCTGTGCTCATCGCAGGCACCACGGGCACGCCGGGCCACATCTGCTGCGTGAGCGACTCCACGGTCTTCACAAGGTCGCCGTTCAGCGGCGACGCCGGGCTGCGCAGCGGCTTGCCCATGTTGCGCACCACGATCTTGTCGTTGCCGACCGCCTGGGTCAGCAGGCGCTCCACTTCCTCGGGATCGTCGTGCGGCAGGATGCGGCAGTTGACCGTGGCCTTGGCCGATTGCGGCAGCGCGTTCTCGGCATGGCCGGCCTGCACCATCGTCGCGACGCAGGTGGTGCGGAACTGCGCGCTGTAGGCCGGGTTGGCCGACATGCGCTCGATGACCGCTGCGTCGGGGTTGCCCGCGCCTACCGCGCGCATGTCGTCGGCCAGTTGGCCGGTGGCGAACGGTGCGCTGCGCGCGAAGTACGTCTTCGTGACCTCCGCGAGCTTCACCGGAAAGCTGAAGTTGCCCAGCCGTTCCAGGCCGGCGGACAGCGCATAGATCGGGTTGGTCTTGGTCGGCACCGAGCTGTGGCCACCCACGTCGCGCGCCTCCAGCATGTAGGTGGTGTACATCTTCTCGGCCACCTGCATGCGGTGCAGGTTGGGCTTGCCGCCGCGCAGCTCGCCGCCGCCGCCTTCGTTGATGCCGAACTCCGCCTGCAGGAGCTCGGGCTTGTTGTTGATGAGCCAGAAGGCGCCGTTGCTGAGCGCATCGCCGCGCTCTTCGTCAGCCGTCAGCGCCAGGATGATGTCGCGCTTGGGCTTGAAGCCCTCCTGCTTCAGCTGCCCCATCACCGAGACCAGCGCCGAGGCCATCGCCTTGTCGTCGATGGCGCCGCGCGCGGTGAAGTAGCCGCCGGTTTCCTGCAGCTTGAAGGGGTCGGTCTTCCAGTCTTCGCGCCGGGCCTCGACCACGTCGATGTGGGCCAGCAGCAGCAGCGGCTTCTTGCTGCCGTCGCCCTTGAAGCGCAGCACCAGGTTACCCTTCTTCGGGAAGGGTTCGAAGATCTGGATGTCGCCGGGCGCGAAGCCCGATTCGATCAAGCGCTTTTCCATGGCGCGCGCGGCCACCGTGTTGTCGCCCACCGAATGGCTGGTGTTGATCTCGATCAACTCCTTGTAGATGTCGTGAAAGCGCTGCTGCTGCGGCGTGAGGGCCGGCGGGGTCTGCGTCTGCGCCATGGCAGCGGTCATGCCGCACAGGGCCAGCGAGGCGGCGAGCACGGTTCTCGCTACACGGAAGGTCTTCATCCTCATGGGTTCTCTCTCCGGTGGTGGTTGTGCCGGACAGCATAGCAAGCACCGCCCGCGAACACGGGCACACTCGCGCCCATGCAATCGAGGCAATGGGACATCTTCTGCAAGGTCATCGACAACCACGGCGACCTCGGCGTCTGCTGGCGGCTGGCCCGCCAGCTGGCCGCGCTCGGCGAACGCGTGCGGCTGTGGATCGACGATGCGGCGGCGCTGCGCTGGATGGCGCCCGAGGCTCGCACTGGTCGCGACGGCGTGGAGGTGATCGACTGGCTCGACGCCGCTGCGCTTCGGGCTGCCGTAGCGGGGCCGGCGCCCGACGTATTGATAGAAGCCTTCGGCTGCGAGCCGGCGCCGGAATCGATCGCCCGTTTCGCCGAAGGGCCGGGCAGTGCGTGGATCAACCTCGAATACCTGTCGGCCGAACCGTACGTGGAGCGGCTGCATGGGCTGCCGTCGCCGGTGTTCAGGGGTCCCGGCGCCAGGTTGACCAAGCGCTTCTTCTATCCAGGCTTCACGCCAGCCACGGGCGGGCTGCTGCGCGAGCCCGGCCTGATGGAACGCCGGGCGCGCTTCGACCGGGTGCAGTGGCTGGCCGAACGGCAGATCCCGTGGCGAGCCGACGAACGCCTGCTCTCCCTCTTCTGCTACGAGCCGCCTGCGCTGGCCGCCTTGCTGACCCGGCTGGCGGAAGGCCCCGAACCCACGCGCCTGCTGGTGACGGCGGGCCGCGCCACCCAGGCGGTCCAGGCTTGTTTTGGGGGCGCCCCATCGACCCACGAGCGCGGTGCGCTATCAATTTCATACCTCCCCTATCTCACGCAGCCCGATTTCGATCACCTGCTCTGGGCCTGCGAGTTGAATTTCGTGCGCGGCGAGGATTCGCTGGTGCGCGCCCTCTGGGCCGGCGCGCCGCTGGTCTGGCAGATCTACCCGCAGGACGACGATGCCCACCACGTCAAGCTGAACGCCTGGCTGGACTGGCTCGGCGCCCCGCCCTCGCTGCGGCTTTTCCACCACGCCTGGAACGGCTTCGTCGACGGTGCCCTGCCACTGCCTGAAACACAGGGCCCGTGGCTCGAAACAGCACTGGACGCCCGCACGCGGCTGCTCGCCCAGGACGATCTGGTCACGCAACTGCGGAAACTGATCGGCCAAAAAAGCTAAAATAGCGGGCTTTGCGGATTTCGGCCCGGATCTCAACGATTCGAGATGCTCTCCGCTAAACCTGCCGCGGGACCTGTACCGCGGGGCCAACAATGCCGGCAAGCGTCGCCGGCAGCCCCGTGCACCGAGCGGCCAACATCCAGAGACCCTGTTATGAAAATCGCTCAAGAAATCCGCGCCGGCAACGTCATCATGCACGGCAAGGACCCGATGGTCGTCCTCAAGACCGAATACAGCCGCGGCGGCCGCAACTCCGCCACCGTGCGCATGAAGATGAAGAGCCTGATCGCCAACTTCAACACCGAAGTGGTCTTCAAGGCCGACGACAAGATCGACCAGATCGTGCTCGAGAAGAAGGATTGCACCTACTCCTACTTCGCCGACCCGATGTACGTCTGCATGGACGCCGACTACAACCAGTACGAAGTCGAAGCCGAAAACATGGGCGACGCCCTGAACTACCTCGAAGACGGCATGGCCGTCGAAGTGGTGTTCTACGACGGCAAGGCCATCTCGGTCGAACTGCCGACCAGCGTCGAGCGCGAAATCACCTGGACCGAACCCGCCGTCAAGGGCGATACCTCGGGCAAGGTGCTCAAGCCCGCCAAGATCGCCACCGGCTTCGAAGTGCCCGTGCCCCTCTTCGTGTCGCAAGGCGACAAGATCGAAATCGACACGCGCACCGGCGAATACCGCAAGCGCGTCTGAGCCTCTTTCCCGGCTGACCGCCACCCTCGAAAAAAGCTCCGCAAGGAGCTTTTTTTGTTGATGGGCATGGCAGTTGCAACGCTGCACAATCTCCCAAGGTCCTTCCGTCTGGTTTCCTCATGAACAACACGCACAACATTCACGACAAACGCCTGGCCGATGCCTGGGCCACGCTCCAGTCCCATGCGGACAAGGGCCTGCCGCTCGACCCCGATCCCTCGCGCATCGCCTTCGCCGACCCCGAGTTCCTGCTGCGCCGCGAGACGCGCGGCATCCGCATGCAGCTCGAGCTGATGAAGCCCGATCTCGAGCAGCGCGCCCATGGCATCGAGAACACGGTGGTGGTGTTCGGCAGCGCACGCTTTCGCAGCGAGGAAGACGCCTCCGCCATGATCGCGCAGGCCGACGCCGCTGGCGACGCCGCGGCATCCGAGCGCTGGCGCCGGCTGGCGCGCAATTCGCACTACTACGAGAAGGCGCGCGCCTTCGGCAAGATGGTCGCGCAGTACAGCAACGACAAGGAACCGCAGGACAAGCTCTTCGTCTGCACCGGCGGCGGCCCCGGCATCATGCAGGCGGCCAACCGCGGCGCGCACGAAGGCGGCGGCCTCTCGGTCGGCCTGGCCATCGCGCTGCCGATGGAAGAAGAAGCCAACCCGTACGTCACACCGGCGCTGAGCTTCAAGTTCCATTACTTCGCCATCCGCAAGATGCATTTCATGATGCGTGCGAAGGCGCTGGTGGCGTTTCCGGGCGGCTTCGGCACGCTCGACGAGCTGTTCGAGGTGATCACGCTGGTGCAGACGAAGAAGTCGAAGCCGGTGCCGATCGTGCTGTTCGGCTCGGACTACTGGAAGCGGCTGATCGATTTCGACTTTCTGGTCGACGAAGGCGTGATATCGCCGGGCGACGTGAAGCTCTTCGAATATGTCGACGCGCCCGAAGACGCATGGAGCGCGATCAAGCGCTTCTACAAGCTCTAGACCTTGAGGCCCCAGGTGGCGCGCGCGCCGAGCGCCACCACGCCTCCCACTACCCAGAACACGCCGCCGATGCCGATCAGTGCACCGAGCGAGCCGAACAGCATTGGCATCGCCACGCTCGACGCGTTGATGGTCATGAGCCGCAGGCCCAACGCCTCGCCGTGGCGGGTGTGCGGCGTGATCTGGTGGAGCATGCTCATCACCATCGGCTGCACCGCGCCCAGCGCGAAGCCGAGCACCACCGAGCACACTCCCATGCTCAGCGCCGAGTCCAGCAGCGGATAGACCGCGAACACCATCGCAGTGACCGCCGTGGAACTGAGGATCACGCTTCGCTCCGAAGCGCGCGAGGCGATCACCGGCAGCACCACGCGAACGACCGCCGCCGCGATCGCGAAGGCGCCGAGGATCGAGCCGATCACCGAGGCGCTGATGCCCCGGTCGTGCCCCAGCACCGGCAGCACGAAGGCGTGCACGTCCCAGCTCGACGACTGCAGCCAGTTCACGAACAGCAGGCGGCGGAACATCGGTTCGCGCAGCAGGTCCCAGGCGCGGGTCGGCGTGGCGCCCGGCACGGGCGCGGCGGGCGGTGGCTCGTGCGCGCCGCGCGCGAGCATCCAGCAGAGGATGGGCAGCGCCGCCATCACCGCGAAGCAGATGCGGAACGCAAGCATGTCCGCGGGCGAGCGGCCTGCATGGTCGATCAGCATGCCGGCCAGGAAGGGCCCGACGAAATTGGCCACGGCCGGCGCGATGGCGAGCCAGCTGAACACGCGCTTGAGCTGCGTCGCGTCAGTGGCCGAGCGGCCGACGTGCCGCTGCAGCGCGATGACCGTCGCGCCCGTGGCGCCGCCTGTCAGCAGGGCGGCAATGCACATCACCGGAAAGATCGGAAAGATCACCACGAGCCCCGCACCGACGACTGCCGCAATGACCGACAGCCACAGCGGCCGCTTGAAACCGTAGCGGTCGGCAAAGCGTCCGGCAGGCAATGCAAGGAAGACCTGCGTCAGCGCAAACAGCGAGATCAGCAGGCCGACCGCCGCGGCGCTGTAGCCCTGCTGCAGCGCCAGCAGCGGCGTGGCGAGCCGCATGCCGGCCATGGTCGCGTGCAGGCACACCTGGGCCCCGATCACGCGCAGCAGTTCGGAACCTTTCACGGGGTGTCTTCGGCCTCGCTGTCGGCGGTGGGCGGCAGAAGCGCCTGCGACTGCGCCTCGGGCAGCGCCTCCACCTTGCGCAGCGCCAGGCGCATCTGCTTGGCGCGCGTGTCGGCCTTGTCGAGCGTGTCGGAAGCCTTGGCCACCTGCTCCTTGACGCGCGCGACCCATTCGCCGTAACGCTCGAACTCGGTCTTCACTGCGCCCAGCACCTTCCAGACTTCGGAGGCCTGCTGCTCCAGCGCCAGCGTGCGAAAGCCCATGTGCAGGCTGTTGAGCATCGCGAGCAAGGTGGTCGGGCCCGCCAGCGTCACGCGGTGCTGGCGCTGGATGGCATCCATCAGGCCCGGCCGGCGCAGCACCTCGGCATAGAGGCTCTCGACCGGGAGGAAGAGGATGGCGAAATCGGTGGTGTGCGGCGCGGCGAGGTAGTTGTCGGCGATCGACCTGGCCTCGGTGCGGATGCGCGCTTCGAGCGCCTTGGCCGCCAGGTCGGCACCCACGGCATCGGCGCGTTCGTGCGCGTCGATGAGCCGCTCGTAGTCGTCGCGCGGGAACTTGGCGTCGATGGGCAGCCACACCGGCGCACCGTCCTCGCCCCGCCCCGGAAAGCGGATCGCGAAATCGACACGCTGCCCGCTGCGCGGCTTGGTCTCGATCTGCTTGGCGTACTGGTCGGGCGTGAGCACCTGTTCGAGCAGCGCCTCGAGCTGCACTTCGCCGAACACGCCGCGTGTCTTCACGTTGGTCAGCACGCGCTGCAGGCTGCCCACGCCCACGGCCAGCGTCTGCATTTCGCCGAGTCCCTTGTGCACCTGTTCGAGCCGGTCGGCCACCTGCTTGAAGCTTTCGCCGAGGCGCGCCTCGAGCGTGCTCTGCAGCTTCTCGTCGACCGTCTTGCGCATCTCGTCGAGCTTGACGGCGTTGGTCTGCTGCAGCTGCGCGAGCTGCGTTTCCATGGTCGCGCGCACTTCGGACAGGCGGCGCGCATTCGATTCGCTCAAACCCTGCAGCTGCGTGCTGAGCGTGTCAGCCAACGTCTTCTGCAAGGACGCGAGCTGCAGGGAGAACGCGTCGAGCTGCGCATTCTGCGTGCGCGTGGCTTCGGCGCCCTGCTGCACCAGCGCCTGCTGGAAAGTGGCGAAGGCCTGCGCGGTTTCCTGCCGCACGCCGCGCGAGCTTTCGCCGATGTCGTGGCGCAGTTCGCGCTCGGTGCGTTCGTTGGCCGAGCCCAGGGCGGCCAGCACGCGCAGGACGTCGCCGTGGTCGGACGAGGGCTGCCGGCGGGCCAGCAGCCAGATCACCAGCACGAGCTGGACGACCGCGAGTACGGCCAGTCCGATGAGGATCAGCGAGGTGTCCAAGGTTGCGGTACTGCCTCTGCCTATTTGCTTGCCGAAGGAACGGGCGTCACGGGCGTCAGCGGCCCCTTGCCGCCGAAGTACGCGATGAGGTTGTCCGCCGCAAGGTCGGCCATGGCGCGGCGCGTGGGTACGGTGGCGCTGGCGATGTGCGGCGTCAGCACCACATTGGGCACGGTCAGCAGGTCGGGGTGCACCTTGGGCTCGCCCTCGAACACGTCGAGGCCCGCGGCGGCGATGCGTTTCTCGCGCAAGGCCACGGCCAATGCCGCGTCGTCGACGATGCCGCCGCGCGCGATGTTGACGAGCGTGGCGGTCGGCTTCATCAGCGCGATCTCGGCCGCGCCGATCGTGTGGTGCGAGGCCGGCGAATAAGGCACCACAAGCACCACGTGGTCCGCCGTCCTGAGCAACTCCTCCTTGCTCAGGTAGCTGGCCTTGCATTCGGCCTCGAGCGCGGCGTCGAGCCTGGAGCGGTTGTGATAGACCACCTTCATGCCGAAGCCGTGCGCACCGCGCTTCGCGATGCCCTGCCCGATGCGGCCCATGCCGATGATGCCGAGCGTGGAACCGTGGATGTCGGAGCCGGCGAACATGTCGAAGCTCCACTTCTGCCACTTGCCCGCGCGCAGAAAGTGTTCGCTCTCCGTGATGCGGCGCGCCGTGGCCATCAGCAGCGCAAAGCCGAAGTCGGCCGTGGTCTCGGTCAGCACGTCGGGCGCGTTGGTGCCGAGCACGCCGTGCGCGGCCATCGCGTCGACGTCGAAGTTGTTGTAGCCCACCGCCATGTTGGCGCAGATCTTCAGGCCGGGGCAGGCATCGAGCACCGCGGCGTCGATGCGCTCACTGCCGGTGGTGAAGGCGCCCTGCTTGCCCTGCAGCTTCGCGATCAGCTGTTCCTTGCTCCAGCTCTCGTCGGACTGGTTCGACTCGACCTCGAAGTGCTGCGAGAGGCGCTCGATGGTTTCGGGAAAGATCGCGCGCGCGACCAGTATCTTGGGCTTGCTCATGATGTTTGCACTCAGCGAAAGAAGATGAAGGTGGAAAGAACGAACAGCGGAACCAGGATGGCCACCGACCACGCCATGTAGCCGAAGAAGCTCGGCATGCGCACGCCGCGGCTCTCGGCGATGGCCTTGACCATGAGGTTGGGTGCGTTGCCGATGTAGGTGTTGGCGCCCATGAACACGGCGCCAGCCGAGATGGCGGCCAGCGTGGTGGCGTAGGTGGTCATCAGCGCGGCCGGGTCGCCGCCCGCGGTGTTGAAGAACACCAGGTAGGTCGGCGCGTTGTCGAGGAAGGAGCTCAGCATGCCGGTGGCCCAGAAATACATCGCCGGATCGGGCTGGCCGTCGGCGCGCGTCACGGCCGAGACGACGGCGCCGAACGGCCCCTGCGTGCCGGCCTTGAGCATCGCGATCACCGGGATGATGGTCAGGAAGATGCCCGCGAACAGCTTGGCCACCTCGGCCATGGGGCCCCACTCGAACTGGTTGTCGGCATGCACCTTGGCCGGCGTGATCGTCAGCGAGAGCAGCGTGATGGCGACCAGGCCCGCGTCGCGCACCAGGCCCGGCAGGCCCACCCGGGTGCCGAAGACGTCGAAGCCGACGGGCGACTTCCAGAAGCCGCTGAGCAGCACGAAGGCGACCACGCCGCCCAGAAGCCAGAAGTTGACGGCGCCATCGAAGCCGATGCGCTTCGTGTCGGGCGTCGGGTCGACCGGCAGCACGCCCTCCTTGCGATAGTAGTGGCGGTCGATGGCGTAGAACAGCGCGAGCAGCACGGCCAGGAGGAAGAGCGTGTCGGGCAGGATGTTCTTCGCGGTCCAGAAGAAGTCGACGCCCTTCAGGAAGCCGAGGAACAGCGGCGGATCGCCCAGCGGCGTGAGCGAGCCACCCACGTTGGAAACGATGAAGATGAAGAACACGACCACGTGGACCCGGTGCCTGCGGTTGTCGTTGGCACGAATGAGCGGCCGGATCAGCAGCATCGACGCGCCGGTGGTTCCCATGAAGCTCGCGAGCACCGCGCCGATGGCGAGCAGCCCGGTGTTGAGGCCGGGCGCCCCATGCAGGTTGCCCCGGATGTGGATGCCGCCCGCCACGGTGAACAGCGCCGTGAGCAGGATGATGAAGGGGATGTACTCCTCCACCAGCGCATGCACGAGCTGGGCGCCGGCCAGCGAAACGCCGAAGGTGGCGGCAAGGGGCAGCAGGAAGGCCAGCGCCCAGGCCGCCGAGACCTTGCCGTAGTGGTGGTGCCAGAAGCCCGGCGCCAGCAGCGGGAACAGCGCGATCGACAACAGGATGCCGGCGAATGGCACGCCCCACAGCGGCGAGAGCGTGGCGCCGTCGAAGTCGGCAGCCATCGCCAGGGCGGGAAACGTCAGCGGCAGCACCGCGGCCGCCGCAAGGCGAAGGGGGTTTTTCATGGGGCCGTACCGTACCAGAGGGGTCAGTACAGCCTTCAAGCCGGGGGTTGTTCGATCTCGAAGACCTGGCGCAGGTAGGCCAGGTATTTTTCGTCCTCGCACATGTTCTTGGATGGCGTGTCCGACAGCTTGGCCACCGGCTGGTCGTTGCAGTGGATCATCTTGATGACGATCTGCAGCGGCTCGTAGCCCAGGTCGTTGGTGAGGTTGGTGCCGATGCCGAAGGCCAGCTGGCAGCGGCCGCGGAACTGCTGGTAGAGCTCGATGGTGCGCGGCACCGTGAGGCCGTCGCTGAAGATCAGCGTCTTGGTGCGCGGATCGACCCGGTTGGCGACGTAGTGCGCCAGCATGCGCTCGCCCCACTGGAACGGGTCGCCGCTGTCGTGGCGGGCGCCATCGAAGAGCTTGCAGAAATACATGTCGAAGTCGCGCAGGAACGCGTTCATGCCGTACACGTCGGACAGAGCGATGCCCAGGTCGCCTCGGTACTCGCGCGCCCAGCTCTCGAAGCCGAAGATCTGGCTGTCACGCAGCCGCGGGCCGAGCGCCTGGCAGGCCTGCAGGTATTCGTGGGCCATGGTGCCCAGCGGGATCAGGCCCAGCTTCATCGCGTACAGCACGTTGCTGGTGCCCGCGAGCTGCGGCAGCCGCGTGCCGGGCGGCGCCTGCACTGGCGGCGAGGTGACGGCGCCGAGTCGGGCGGTCAGCGTGCGCAGCACCTCTTCGTGCCAGTCCTTGGAGAAGCGGCGGCGCGTGCCGTAGTCGGCGATCTTCAGGTCGGCGAGGCCTGCGTCCTGCAGCTGGGTGATCTTGGTTTCGAGCCGGCGGCGGCCTTCCTCGAAGTCGGGCTTCTTCTGCGTATTGCGGAAGTACACCTCGTTGACGATGGCCAGCACCGGGATCTCGAACAGGATGGTGTGCAGCCATGGCCCCTTGATGCGGATCTCGAGCTCGCCCGAGGGCTGGGGAACGATGTTGATGTACTTCTCATTGAGCCGGAAGAGCCCGAGGAAGTCGACGAAGTCGCTCTTGATGAAACGCATCGAGCGCAGGTAGGCCAGCTCGGCGTCGCGGAACTGCAGCGAGCACAGGCTGCGCACCTCGTCCCGGATCTGTCCCGCGAACTGCGCCAGGTCGACGCCGGGGTTGCGGCACTTGAAGCGGTACTCGACCCGGGCCCCGGGGAAGTGATGCAGGACCACCTGCATCATCGTGAACTTGTAGAGGTCGGTGTCGAGCAGGCTGTGAATGATCATGGTGCTGTGCGCGGTGTCTCAAACTTTCGGCGTCCGTTTGATTATCACGGGGTGAGTCGGCCTCTGCCTACGGGGCCTGAACTGCACGTCCTACCGTGAGGGTGAATCCCCCCGATGACAGTGATTCCACGGCGAAGCACACGGCCCGCCGGATCAACCTGGCTCAAAGTCAAAGGAGGTTTGCATGAACAAGGACATCGTCAAAGGCAACTGGAAACAGCTCAAGGGCAAGGTCAAGGAGCAATGGGGGAAGCTGACCGACGACGACTTCGACGTCATCGCGGGCAAGCGCGACCAGCTGCTCGGCCGCATCCAGGAGCGCCATGGCATCAGCCGCGAAGAAGCCGAGAAGCAGGTCAAGGACTGGGAATCGCGCGATGGCCGCACGCCGGACGCGCTCTGGTTCGAACGCTATTGAGCAGCTCCTGAATTTCATCCATTCCCGAAGGAAAACATCCCATGAAAAAGCATCTCCTCATGCTGGCCCTCGCCTCCACCTGCTTCGTGGCCACGCAGGCCAGCGCCATGACCAAGGATGAATACAAGGTCGCCAAGGAAAAGATCGAGGCCGACTACAAGGTCGCGAAGGCCCAGTGCGACACGATGAAGGACAACGCCAAGGACGTCTGCCAGAAGGAAGCCAAGGGCAAGGAAAACGTCGCCAAGGCCGAGCTGGAGCAGCAGTACCAGCCGAGCGACAGCCACGCCCGCAACGTGGCTGAAGAGAAGGTGAAGGCCACCTATGAAGTCGCGAAGGAAAAATGCGACGACCAGAAGGGCGATGCGAAGGCCGCCTGCGTGAAGCAGGCCAAGGCCGACGAAGCCCAGGGCAAGGCCGACATCAAGGCGATGAAGAAGACCGCTTCAGAACGGACCGCGCCGGTCAAGCCTTGAGCGAATCGACCACGCGTTGCAGCGCCTCGGGTAGCGGTACCGGGCGCTGCGTGACGCGATCCACGTAGACGTGGATGAAGTGGCCCTGTGCTGCAGCGCTGTCCGCGCCCTCGGCGAACAGCGCGATTTCATATCGCACGCTCGACCGGCCCGCCTGTGCCACCCGGATGCCCGCCTCGACGGTTTGCGGGAACGCAATGGGCGCGAAATAGTTGCACTGCGTCTCCACCACGAAGCCGATCGTGGAGCCCTGGTGGATATCGAGCGCGCCGCGCTCGATCAGCAGTGCATTCACCGCGGTGTCGAACCAGCTGTAGTAGACGACGTTGTTGACGTGGCCGTACATGTCGTTGTCGGCCCAGCGCGTGGGAATGCTGCGGAAGGCGCGGTAGCTGCCGCGCGCCTGGGGGATTGGTTTGGTCGGGGCGCTCATCGCGCGGCATTTTGCCCGGGAAGCCGAATTTAGAAGATGGCTTCTAAATTGCTGCATGGCAGCAAAAACCCCTTGATCGCAAAACTCAGCTGCCTATACTTGAGGCCATGCTGCACCGCAACATAGACGGCGAGACAGCGCAACGTGAACCGACCACTCAATCATCCCCTTCTGGAGATTTCCCAAATGGCCCTGACCGCTGACCAAATCCTCGCCGCCCAAAAGGCAAACCTCGAAACCCTCTTCGGCCTGACCACCAAGGCTTTCGAAGGCGTCGAGAAGCTCGTCGAACTGAACGTGACCGCCTCGAAGGCTGCCCTGGTCGAAGCCCAGAGCACCGCCCAGGCCGCCCTGAGCGTCAAGGACGCCCAAGAGCTGCTGACGCTGCAAGCCAGCCTGTTCCAGCCCCTGGCTGAAAAGACCGCTGCCTACAGCCGTCACCTGTACGACATCGCCCAAGGCACCGGCGCCGAATTCGGCAAGGCCTTCGAAGCCAAGGCTGCCGAAGCCCAGCAAGCCTTCGTCGGCCTGGTCGACAGCGCTTCCAAGAACGCCCCCGCCGGTTCGGAAACCGCCGTTGCCGTGCTGAAGAGCGCCGTGGCTGCCGCCAACAACGCTTTCGAATCGGTCCAGAAGGCCGTCAAGCAAGCATCGGACGTCGCCGAAGCCAACTTCAATGCCGTGTCGACGCAAGCCGTTGCCGCCGCAAAGACCGCAACCGCTTCGCGCAAGCGCTAAGCTGGCGACCACCACCAGTTGTCTCCTTGGGTCCTCACGGATCCAATTCAGGGCCTCGTCTCACGACGAGGCCTTTTTTTCGTCTGGCGGGCCTCTTCGATAATGCGGGTCTCATTTCAGGAGACTCTCCATGCAGATCGACGGCAAGGTTTTTATCGTGACCGGTGGCGCTTCGGGCCTCGGCGAAGGCACGGCGCGCATGCTGGCGGCCAATGGCGCCAAGGTGGTGATCGCCGACATGCAGGCTGACAAGGGCGAAGCCGTTGCCAGGGAAACCGGCGGCGTGTTCGTCAAGTGCGACGTGAGCCAGGAAGCCGACGGCCAGGCCGCGGTGGCCGCCGCGCTCAAGCTCGGCAAGCTGGTCGGCCTCGTCAATTGCGCCGGCATCGCACCGGCCGAGAAGACGGTGGGCAAGAACGGCCCGCACGCGCTGGCCGTGTTCAGCAAGACCGTCACGGTCAACCTGATCGGCAGCTTCAACATGATCCGCCTGGCGGCCGACGCCATGGGCAGGAACGAGCCCGAAGCCACCGGCGAGCGCGGCGTGCTGATCTCGACCGCCTCGGTCGCGGCCTACGACGGCCAGATCGGCCAGGCCGCCTACAGCGCCTCGAAAGGCGGCGTGGTCGGCATGACGCTGCCCATTGCCCGCGACCTCGCACGCAGCGGCATCCGCAACATGACCATCGCCCCCGGCATCTTCGGCACGCCCATGCTGTTCGGCATGCCGCAGGAAGTGCAGGATGCCCTGGCCGCCAGCGTGCCCTTCCCTTCCCGCCTGGGCACGCCCGAGGACTACGCCAAGCTGGCGAAGCACATCATCGAGAACGACATGCTCAACGGCGAGGTGATTCGTCTGGACGGAGCGATTCGATTGGCTCCCCGCTGAGAGCGGATTTGGGCGGCTTCGTGCTGCCGGTGCGGTCCAGGCGCTCGTAGTTCGCGATCACCTGGGCGCCCAGCAGCACCAGCGTGGCGGCGATCTCCAGGCTCAGCAGCACCACGATGGCCGTGGTGAGCGAGCCGTAGACCACATTCACCTGCGACAGCGTCGAGAAGTACCAGATCAGCACGCGCCGCGTGGCCTCCCACAGCAGCGCGGCCGTCACGCCGCCCAGCAGCGCATGGCGCAGCGACATGCGCCCGGCCGGCATCACGAGGTAGAGCGAAGTCAGCATGAAGATCTCGCCGCCCAGCCCCAGCAGGTACAGCAGCAGCCCCGAAACACCCGACAGCGACCAGCTGCGCCCCAGCAGGTCGACGCTTTCCTGCCCCACCAGTTGCAGCGCGCCCGACACCAGCGTGACGAGCAGCAACCCGACGCACAGGCACAGGATGTAGACATAGGGCATGGCCACCGATACCAGGAAATGGCGTTTGTGGTCCGCCTTGCGGTGGTGAAAGATCACCGCCATGGCACTTTCGAGCACGCTGAAGGCCAGGGAGCTGAAGAAGATCATCGTCACCAGCAACACCGGCCCCAGCACGTCGCGATGGTCCAGGAAGCTCGACAGCTCGGCCACGATGGCTTTCGACTGCCCCGGAAGCAGCCATTCGAGGTACCGCCCGATGGTGCGCAGCAGCTCGGCCTGCTCGATGACGTGCGACAGGGCGATCACGCTCACGATCAGCAGCGGCACGATGGACAGCAAGGCGTAGTACGCCACTGCCCCCGCGAGCAGCAGGCCCTGGTTGGCGCGAAATTCCTTGAGCGCGTCCCAGGCGAACCGCAGGGGGTGGCGCAGCAGCGGCGCGATGTGTTGCAGGGGTTTGGGCATCGTCATGCGTGATCCGGTCGCTTTCAGTATGCCGCCGGGGCGCGAGGCTTCGCCCGCTTGCGTATGATTTGCCGCTCTTCGCCTACATGACCATCCCCGCTTCATTCATCCAGGAACTCATCGCACGCGCCGATGTGGTCGAGATCGTCGGCCGCTATGTGCAGCTCAAGAAGGCCGGCGCCAATTTCATGGGCCTGTGCCCGTTCCACGGCGAGAAATCGCCCTCCTTCTCCGTCAGCCCGACCAAGCAGTTCTATCACTGCTTCGGCTGCGGGGTGCATGGCAACGCCATCGGCTTTCTGATGGAGCATGCCGGCATGGGCTTCGTCGAGGCGGTGCACGACCTGGCCGGCCAGTACGGCCTGCAGGTGCCGGAAGACGACGCCTCCCCCGCCGAGCGCGCCCGCGCCGCCAGCCAGCGCCAGAAGCAGGCCACGCTGAGCGACGTGCTCGAAAAGGCCGGCGACGCCTACCGCAAGCACCTGCGGCAGGCGCCCGGCGCCATCGAATACCTGAAGGGCCGGGGGGTGTCGGGCGAAGTGGCCAAGCAGTTCGGCATCGGCTATGCGCCGGCCGGCTGGCGCGCGCTCGCCAGCGTGTTTCCCGACTATGACGACCCCCTGCTCGCCGAGAGCGGGCTGGTGATCGTCAACAACGAGGAAGGCCAGCTCAGCGAGGCCGAGGCCAAGCGCTACGACCGCTTCCGCGACCGCGTGATGTTCCCGATCCGCAATGTGAAGGGCGAATGCATCGGCTTCGGCGGCCGGGTGCTGGGCGACGAGAAGCCCAAGTACCTGAACTCGCCCGAAACGCCCGTTTTCAGCAAGGGCCGCGAGCTCTACGGGCTCTACGAAGCCCGCGCCGCCTTCCGCGACCGCGGCTATGCGCTGGTCACCGAAGGCTACATGGACGTGGTGGCGCTGGCGCAGCTCGGTTTTCCGAACGCGGTGGCCACGCTCGGCACGGCCTGCACCACGGAGCACGTGCAGAAGCTCTTCCGCTTCACCGAATCGGTGGTGTTCAGCTTCGACGGCGACGCCGCGGGCCGGCGCGCTGCGCGCAAGGCGCTCGACGGCGCGCTGCCCTACGCCACCGATGTGCGCAGCATCAAGTTCCTGTTCCTGCCGGCCGAGCACGACCCCGACAGCTTCATCCGCGAGCACGGCGCCGAGGCTTTCGCCCGCTTCGTGAACGAGGCAACGCCGCTGTCGCGCTTCATGCTCGAAGCCGCCCGCGAAGGCTGCGACCTGACTTCCGCCGAGGGCCGCGCCCACATGACGAGCAACGTGCGCCCGCTTTGGAGCGCCATGCCCGACGGCGCACTCAAGCGCCAGTTGCTGAGCGAGATCGCAACGCTGGTGCAGCTCGATGCGGCGGCGCTGTCGGATCTCTGGGCCTCCACACCCGGCCCGCGCAAGGCCGGGGGCGCACCGGCGCCGCAGCGCCACAGCGAGCCCTCGGGCTTCAGCGGTGGCGACAGTGATGACTACTACCCGGACATGCCCCCGCCCCAGGACTACGAACCGCCTCGCTATGAAAGCGATAGCAAGCCCAAGTTCCAGCAGCGCGGCAAGTTCACCAAGGGCAAGCGCTGGGGCGGCAAATTCGAGGAACCCATCGAGCCCCTGCGCGGACGCGGCGCCCCGCCCAGCCGCCCCGACGTGGCGGTGCGGCTGCTGCTGTCGAACATGGCGCAGTGGGAAGCCCTGTCGCACGAGCTTCACCTGATGCTCTGCGAACTGCCCGGCCATCACGGTGCCCTCTTCACCTGGCTCGACAGCCAGCTGCACGAGCACGGTGTCCAGCCCTGGGCAGCCCTGCGCGAAGGCCTGCGCGGACTCGGCTTCGAGCCGCTGGCCGAGCGGTTGATGTCCGTCTCCGAAGCCGGTCCCATCCCCGAGGGCGAAGAAGCGCAGCACCTGGCCGACGCCGCCCGCGAACTCGCCAGCGTGCTCGATTTCATGCTCGACGACCGCCTCAAGGCCCAGCAGAGCGAAGCCATCGCGGCCGTCGGGAAAGACCCGAAAGCCCTGGAGCGCTACAAGGCGCTGGAGACCCGGCGGCTCGAATTGCGCGCCCGCCTGCGCGCCTCGGGTTCAGAAACTGCTTGAAATTTGCGCAACACGCTATAATGTAGGGCTTCGCAACTGGCGAAATTAGGCAAGAGCGACAGCAGCACCTCCGGGCCGACCCCTAGCGCAACGCACTCCAACGGTAAATTCCGGCGGAAAGGGTCAATAACCGCAAGGACTGCATACCAAATGTTCGCCCGACATCTTGCCTGCTGAGGAATTCATTCCTCTTTCCCAATTGTTTTTAGTCCGTGCCTGTGCACGGGCTGTGGTGGCGCTGTCCGTGTGACGGTGCGCCTGTGATTTCGCTTGTTCTTTCTTGCCGTAACGAGGTCGTATGCCCAGTTCAAAGAAGCCTGCTCCTTCACTTGCCAAAAGCGTCGCCACCAAGCCCGCAGCAGAGAAACCGTTGAAAGCCGGCGCGAAGCCGGCAACCAAGACGGCCGCCGCCGCATCCAGATCGGCAGCCGCAACGAAAGTGAAAACCGTGCCCACGAAATCGACCTCTCTCGACGATCCCAAAAAAGCAGCCGCCCCGGCAGCCAAGAAAGTCGGCCGCCCGCCCAAGGCCGCCGGTGCCGCCACGCCTGCCACCGGCGCCAAGCGCGGCCGCAAGCCCAAGGCTGACAAGGATGCGCCCGAGAACGACATCGACCTGTCGGACATCGAGGAAGATCTGGCCGGCGACGAGCCCGCGGCTGCCACGACCACCGAAGAAAAGGTCAAGCCGCTGCGCATGAAGATCAGCAAGGCGAAGGAACGCGCCTTGATGAAGGAATTCGGCCTCGACGAGACCGTGCTCTCCGAAGAAGACCTGGCCAAGCGCCGTTCGCGCCTGAAGACCCTGATCACGCTGGGCAAGACGCGCGGCTACCTCACGCACGGCGAAATCTCCGACCACCTGCCCGACAAGCTGGTCGACGCCGAGACCATGGAAGTCGTGGTCACCATGCTCAACGACATGGGCGTGGCGGTGTACGAGCAGACGCCCGACGCCGAAACCCTGCTGCTGAACAACACCGCGCCCACCGCCACCACGGTGGAAGAAGCCGAGGAAGAAGCCGAAGCGGCCCTGTCCACGGTGGACAGCGAATTCGGCCGCACCACCGACCCGGTTCGCATGTACATGCGCGAGATGGGCACGGTCGAGCTGCTGACGCGCGAAGGCGAAATCGAAATCGCCAAGCGCATCGAAGGCGGCCTGATGGCCATGATGGAAGCCATCTCGGCCTCCCCTGCCACCATCGCCGAGATCCTGCGCCTGGCCGCCGAGATCCGCGAAGGCAAGGTCGTCATCTCGACCATCGTCGACGGCTTCTCGAATCCCAACGAGGCCGACGACTACGTGGCCGAAGAAGACTTCGACGAATTCGACGAGGAAGACGACGATGACGGCAAGGGCGGCTCCAAGGCCCTGACCAAGAAGCTCGAGGAACTCAAGCGCGAAGCGCTCGAGCGCTTCGACCGCATCGCCGGAATGTTCGAGAAGGTCCACAAGATCTACGACAAGGAAGGCTACGGCACCCCCGCGTACGTCAAGGCCCAGGAGGCCCTGTCCGCAGAGCTGATGACCATCCGCTTCACGGCCAAGACCATCGAGAAGCTGTGCGACCTGGTGCGCACGCAGGTCGACGACGTGCGCAAGAAGGAGCGCGAGCTTCGCCGCATCATCGTGGACAAGTGCGGCTTCCCGCAGGACGAGTTCATCCGCGACTTCAGCGGCTACGACAAGAACGGCAACCGCATCGCGTCGAACCTCCTGAACCTCAAGTGGGTCGAGAAGCAGGCTGCCGCCGGCAAGCCCTGGAGCGCCGTGCTCGCGCGCAACATTCCGCCGGTGCAGGAACTGCAGCAACGCCTGACCGACATCCAGTCGCGCGTGGTGGTGCCGCTGACCCAGCTCAAGGACATCAACAAGCGCATGAACGAAGGCGAATCGTCTTCGCGCGATGCCAAGAAGGAAATGATCGAGGCCAACCTGCGCCTCGTGATTTCCATCGCCAAGAAGTACACCAACCGCGGCCTGCAGTTCCTGGACCTGATCCAGGAAGGCAACATCGGCCTCATGAAGGCGGTCGACAAGTTCGAATACCGCCGCGGCTACAAGTTCTCGACCTATGCGACGTGGTGGATCCGCCAGGCCATCACGCGCTCGATCGCCGACCAGGCGCGCACCATCCGCATCCCGGTGCACATGATCGAGACGATCAACAAGATGAACCGCATCTCGCGCCAGCACTTGCAGGAGTTCGGCTTCGAGCCCGACGCCGGCATCCTGGCCGCGAAGATGGAGATCCCGGAAGACAAGATCCGCAAGATCATGAAGATCGCGAAGGAGCCGATCTCGATGGAAACCCCCATCGGCGACGACGACGATTCGCATCTGGGCGACTTCATCGAGGACAGCAGCAACACGGCGCCCATCGAGGCCGCCATGCAGGCCGGCCTGCGCGACGTGGTGAAGGACATCCTGGACTCGCTCACGCCGCGCGAAGCCAAGGTGCTGCGCATGCGCTTCGGCATCGAGATGAGCACGGACCACACGCTGGAAGAAGTCGGCAAGCAGTTCGACGTGACGCGTGAGCGCATCCGCCAGATCGAGGCCAAGGCGCTGCGCAAGCTGAAGCACCCGAGCCGCTCCGACAAGCTGCGCAGCTTCATCGATACTCTGTAATCCGGGTTCCCTGAAGCCACAAGCGCCCGCCTCGCCCCTCACCGGGCGGCGGGCGCTCTCTTTTGGGAGCCGCACACGACAAGAAGAATGGAGCAACTTCCATGAATCCCGATGCAGACAAACTCTGGCAGGCCCCGCGCTGGGCGCTTGCCGTGCTGCTCGCAGTGCTCGGCATGCTCGGGCCCTTCTCCATCGACACCTACATCCCGGCCTTCTCAGGCATTGCGCGCTCCATCGGTGCCACGCCGGCCGAGATGCAGCAAACGCTCTCGGCCTACCTGTTCGGCTTCGCGTTCATGAACCTGTTCCACGGTGCGCTGTCGGACAGCTTCGGCCGCCGGCCTGTGGTGCTGTGGGGACTGGCCGTGTTCACGCTCGCCTCGCTGGGCTGCGCGCTGTCGCAGAACATCACGCAGCTCGTGCTGTTCCGAGGGCTGCAGGGCCTCTCGACCGGCGCCGGCATCGTGGTCTCGCGCGCAGTGATCCGCGACATGTTCCCGCCGGCCGAGGCGCAGCGGGTGATGAGCCAGGTGACGATCTACTTCGGCGTGGCCCCGGCCATCGCACCGATCATCGGCGGCTTCCTGTTCGTGCACGCAGGCTGGCATGCGGTGTTCTGGTTCCTGGTGGCGGTGGGCGTGGTGCTGTTCGCCGCCAACTACAAGCTGCTGCCCGAGACGCTGCACAAGGACCACCGCCAGCCCTTCCAGGTGCGGCACCTGCTGCGCGGCTACTGGGACCTGTGCTCCGATCCGCGCTTCCTGCTGCTGGCCTTTGCCAGCGGCGTGCCCTTCAACGGCATGTTCCTCTACGTGCTGGCCGCGCCCGCGTTCCTGGGCGACCACCTCGCGCTGCAGCCGCAGCAGTTCTTCTGGTTCTTCCTGCTGACCATCGGCGGCATCATGCTCGGCGCGCGCGCCAGCGGCCGCATGGCCGGCAAGGTGGCGCCCAAGCGGCAGATCCGCGACGGCTTCGTCATCATGCTGGCGACCTCGGTGATCAACGTGGTGGCCAACACCTTCTTCGAGGCGCACGTGGCCTGGGCGCTGTGGCCGCTCGCGGTGTTCGCCTTCGGCTGGGCGCTGATGGTGCCGGTGGTCACGTTGCTGGTGCTCGACCTGCACCCGGAGCGCCGCGGCATGGCCTCGTCGCTGCAGGCGGTGATCGGCTCCACCGCCAACGGCGTGGTGGCCGGCGCGGTGGCGCCGCTGGTGATGCACTCGACGCTCGCGCTGGCGCTGACCTCCATGGGCATGCTCGGCATCGGCCTGGTCGCATGGGTGTGGCTGCATGGCCGCTGGCCCGAGATCGGGCGCCTGGTGGCTCACGAAGGCTGAGGACGGAGGCTGCGATGCGGTTCGAGGCACTCCTGAATCATGCGCGCGCCTGGCTGCCGGGCCGCACCACCGTCGATGCGCGCGAGCGGCTGCGCGCGGTTGCGGGCGCCGGCCTCGGGCTGCTGGTCACGGCGCTGCTGTGCCGGTGGCTGGCCGGCCCGCTGGCCGCGACCGTCTGGCTGATCGCACCGCTGGGCGCCAGCGCCGTGCTGGTGTTCGCGGTGCCGGCGAGCCCGTTGGCGCAGCCGTGGTCGGTCATCGGCGGCAACACGCTGTCGGCGGTGGTCGGCATCGCGGCCGTCAACTGGATTCCCGACTCCGCGCTGGCCGCCGCCGTGGCCGTGGCGGGCGCCATCGGCCTGATGTTCAGCGCGCGCTGCCTGCATCCGCCCGGCGGCGCCGCGGCGCTGCTGGCGGTGCTGACGCACACCACGCATTTCTCGTCCGCCCTCTTCCCCTTCTTCACCAACTCGCTGCTGCTGGTGCTGGCCGGCGTGGCCTACAACACGCTCACCGGGCGGCGCTACCCGCACGTGCAGGTGGTGCGTCCGCCCGCGGCCGATGCGCGCTTCAGCCAGGCCGACATCGACGCGGTGCTGGCCCGCTACAACCAGGTGCTCGACATCAGCCGCGACGACCTCGAATCGCTGATCCGCGAAACCGAGCTCGAGTCGTACAAGCGGCGCCTCGGTACGCTGACCTGTGCCGACATCATGTCCAGCGTGCCCATCTCGGTGGAGTTCGGCACGCCGCTGCAGGAAGCCTGGGCGCTGATGCACGAACGACACATCAAGGCCCTGCCCGTCACAGACCGCACGCGCCGCGTGGTCGGCATCGTCACGCAGGCCGACTTCTTCCGCCAGCTCGACCTGCAGCACCATGACGGCATCGCCGGCAAGCTGCGCGACCTGATCCGCGCCACGCGCACGGTGATGTCGAACAAGCCCGAAGTGGTTGGCCAGATCATGACGCGACAGGTGCGCGTGGCCAGCGCCGACCGGCCCGTGGTCGACCTGGTGCCGCTGTTCTCCGAGGGCGGGCATCACCATATCCCGATCATCGACGGCGAGAAGCGGTTGACGGGGATGATCACGCAGTCGGACTTCGTGCGGGCGTTGTACCGCGCCGTCGGGCCGGCTTGATTTTTCCTCGTCCCCTGCCGGGGGAGGGTCGGGGTGGGGGGGCACGACGGCATCGACCACGACGCAGCGCCTCGTCGACGGCCGCCAGCCCCCATCCCAGCCTTCGCCAGAGGGGGAAGGAGCAAGGCCCTTACTCCAGCACCACGTTCGCTTTCTTCACCAGCGCCGCATAGCGCGCGGCCTCGCTGCGGAAATAGCTCGCGGCCTGCTCGGGCGTCGTGGGCCTGACGACGTTGCCCTGCTTGTCCATCGCCTCGCGCACTTCGGGGCTCGCGAAAGCGGCGGCCACCGCATCGTGCACGCGCTGCACGTCGGCCGCCTGCATCTTCGGCGGGCCGATCACCGCGAACCAGCCTTCGACCGCGTAGTTCGGCAGCCCCTGCTCCGCGATGGTCGGAATCTCCGGCGCTGCCGGCGAGCGCGTCGCGCCGCACAGGCCGATGGCGCGCAGCGCACCGCTCCGGATGTGCTGCTGCACGGCCGGCAGCGCGACCACGCCCATCTCGACCTGCCCGCCGATCATGTCGGTCACCATCGGCCCGGTGCCCTTGTAGGGGATGTGCCGCGCCTTCACGCCGGCCTCGTCCATGAACATCTCGCCGGCAAGATGGATGATGGTGCCGTTGCCCGACGAGGCGTAGTTGTAGCCCTCGGGTTTGGCGCGCAGCAGCGCCACCAGCTCCTTCACGTTCTTCGCGGGCACCTTCGGGTTCACCAGCAGCACCAGCGGCGTCGCGCCCACCACGCTGATCGGCGTGACGTCGTTGATCGCGTCGAAGGGCATCTTCTTGAACACCGCCGGATTGATGACGTGGTTGTTCGACACCATGCCCAGCGTGAGTCCGTCGGGCGCGGCCTTGACGATGGCCGCCGCGCCGGTGATGCCGCCCGCACCCGGCAGGTTCTCGATCACCACCGGCTGGCCGAAGGCCTTGCCGAGCGCGGGCGCCGCCGCGCGCACGATGGTGTCGACGCCCGAGCCGGCGCTGATCGGCAGGATGAAGCGGATGGGCTTGTCGGAGCCCTGCGCGAGCGCCGGGCGCGCACCCATCGCGGCCACCGCGGCGGCGCACGCGCCGAGGCCGAGCACCGCGCGGCGGTTCAGGCGATCCAGGTTCGTCGCAGGGAATGTCTTCGTCATGGTCTTGTCTCTCTTTATGTCTTGGAAAAAGGATCGCAGGCTCAGGCCACTGCCGAATCGGCGTGCAGGGCGTCCACCTGCTCGCGTGCATAGCCCAGTTCGGCCAGCAGTTCGCGCGTGTGCTCGCCGAGCGTGGGCGGATTCAGGCGCACGCCAAGGCGCTCGCCGCCGAGCGTGATCGGGAACAGCGTCGTCTGCGCCGTTTCACCGGCACGCTCGCCGTCGGGCAGGCGGATGTCCACGAGCCCGCCGGTGGCCTTCAGGTGCGGGTCTTCGTACAGGTCTTCCGGCCGCGTGATCGGCGCGAACGGCAGGCCCTTGGCCTCGAAGATCGCCGACAGTTCCGCCGCCGAACGATCGGCCAGGCGCTGGCGCAGATCGGCCAGCAGCGTGGGCCGCAAACGCACCCGGTCGTTGTTGGTGCGCAGGGCCGGGTCGGCCTTCAGGTCGTCGAAGCCGAGCGCGTCACAGAAGGTCTTCCACTGCGCGTCGCTCACCGCGGCCAGGAAGATCTGCTCGCCGTCCTTCACGGTGAACACGTCGTACAGCGCCCACGCCGAGATGCGCTCGGGCATCGGCGCGGCGGCCTGCCCCGTGATCGCGTACTGCAGCATGTGCTGGCCGACCAGGAACACGTTGTTCTCGAACAGCGCGGACTGCACCTCCTGCCCCTTGCCGGTCTCGGCGCGCTGCATCAGCGCGGCGATCGCGCCGATGGCGCCGAACATGCCGCCCATGATGTCGTTCACGCTCGTGCCCGCGCGCAGCGGGTCGCCGGGGCGGCCGGTCATGTAGGCGAGGCCGCCCATCATCTGCACCACCTCGTCGAGCGCAGTGCGGTGCTCGTACGGGCCGGGCAGGAAGCCGGTGTGGTTCACGTACACGAGGCGCGGGTTGAGCTTGCCGAGGGCGGCATAGCCCAGGCCGTACTTGTCCATGGTGCCTGGCTTGAAGTTCTGCGCCACCACGTCGGCCGTGGCGCACAGGCGCAGCGCGGCCTCGAGCCCCTCGGGCTTCTTGAGGTCGAGCGCAATGCTCTTCTTGTTGCGGTTGAACATGGGAAAGAAGCCAGCCCCCGCACCCAGCAGGTGCCGCGTGCGGTCGCCCTCGATCGGCTCGACCTTGATGACCTCGGCGCCCAGGTCCGCGAGCACCATGCCGCAGGTCGGCCCCATGACCATGTGCGTGAACTCGACCACGCGGATGCCAGCCAGCGGCAGGCGCTTTTCTTCGGTGCCTGCGGTGCTCATGCCGCGACCCCCGCCGTGGCCGCGAAGGTCTTTGGAAAGCCCGCGCGCCATACCGTGCCCTGCAGCGTTTCGCCTTCGAGCCAGCCCGCCACGCGCTTGCGCAGCTCGAGCAGCTTCGGCAGATCGACGCCCGTCGCGACGCCCATGCTCTCGAGCATGAAGACGAGGTCTTCGGTGTCGACGTTGCCGCTGGCCCCGGGCGCATGCGGGCAGCCGCCGATGCCGGCGAGGCAGGCGTCGAAGCGCGTCACGCCGACTTCCAGCGCCGCGTAGACATTGGCCAGCCCGAGGCCGCGCGTGTCATGGAAGTGGCCGCACCACAGTCGGTCGCCCGCAATGCGCAGCGCGCGCTCGAACAGGCTGCGGACCATCGCCGGATCGGCATAGCCGACGGTGTCGGCAAGGCTCACGCGGTCGGCGCCCGCGTCGAGCAGCGCCTGCATCAGCCGCAGCACTTCGTCGGCGTCGACGTGGCCCTGGAGCGTGCAGCCGAAGGCCGTGCCCACGCCGCCGTCGATGAGCGTCTTCGAGCCCGCCGCATCGCGCGCGGCGCGGATGCGGCCCACCTCGGCCACCACCTCGTCGGGCGTCTTGCGCAGGTTGGCGAGGCTGTGTGCGTGGCTGGCCGAGAGCGGCACGATCATCAGGTCGGCCTCGCCCGCGATGGCGCGCTCCGCGCCCTTCAGGTTGGGCACCAGCACCGAGGCGAAGAGCCCGGGCAAGGTCTTCGCATAGGCCAGCAGCTCGGCCGTGTCCGCCAGCTGCGGCAGCAGGTGCGCCGGCACGAAGGAGCCGACTTCGATCTCGCGCTGGCCGGCCGCATGCGCGTCGCGGATCCATTCGAGCTTGCGTGCGGTGGGCAGCACGCGGGCAATGCTCTGCAGGCCGTCGCGCAGGCCCACTTCGCGAACGACCGCGCATGGCGGCAGGAAGGGGTGAATCAAGACTTTGTCTCCGTCGTGAGGGTACGGCGTGAATATTAGAAGTTCCGATTCGACCCAGAAGGTATATTTTGGAAGCCATTTGCTTCCGAAGCGGAACACCATGAGAGACCTCGACCTCACCACCCTGCGCCTGTTCGTCGCCGTCTGCGAAACGCGCAGCATCGCGCGCGCCGGCGAGCAGGCCAGCATCGTCGGCTCGGCCATCAGCAAGCGGCTGGCCCAGCTCGAAGAAGCGGTGGGCACGCCGCTGCTGCTGCGCAAGCGCCGCGGCGTGGTGCCCACGCCGGCCGGCGAAACCCTGCTGGAGCACGCCCGCGCGATGCTCGGCAGCGTTAACCGCATCGAGCGCGACATGGCCGCCTATGCGGGCGGCGCTCGCGGGCACGTGCGCATCCTGGCCTCGGCCTCGGTCATGGCCGAGTCGCTGGCGGAAGACGTGGCGGGCTTTTTGAAGGACCCGGCCCACCGCAACATCCGCGTCGACATGGAAGAGCGCGTAAGCCCCGAGATCGTGCGCGGCATCCGCGAGGGCAGCGCTTCCATCGGCCTGTGCTGGGATGCCGCCGACCTCGACGGCCTGGAGCGGCGCAACTACCGCTCCGACCACCTCGCCATCGTCGCGCACCCGTCGCATCCCGTCGCAAGGCACGAGCACGTGCGCTTCGAGCAGGTGCTCGACCACGAATTCGTCGGCATGCCGGCGCTGAGCGCCGTGCAGTTGATGCTGGCGCGCGAGGCAGCGGTGGCGGGCAAGCCGCTGGTGTACCGAGTGCTGGTCTCCAACTTCGACGCGGCACTGCGGGTGGTGCGGGCCGGACTGGCGATCAGCGTGGTGCCGGCGGAGGTGGCGCGGCCCTTCACCGATGCCTTCGGCCTGCGGCTGATGCCGCTCACCGACGCGTGGGCGCGGCGGCGTTTCGCGATCTGCTTTCGCGGCGAGGCGGCGCTGTCGCCGTCGGCGCAACTGCTGGTCGCGCACCTCGAGAGATGCGCCACGGACTGACGACCCGGAAGCTCATTCGACCGAAATCCGAAACTATTCGTTGTGAATCATCAGGTTTTTGTTTCGATTCTCGCAACCTAACATTCGGGGCATTCAGCGCTGTCACCTCTTCGCATCACACATTCAGAAAGATCGCCGCCATGTTCCGCAGAGCCCTCCTCTCCGCCGCTGCCCTCGCCACCACGCTGAGCCTCGCCCCGCTTGCCGCGCAGGCGGCCCAGCCGCTCAAGCTCGACGTCTACAACCCCGGCACGAAATCGATGTTCCCGGTCTCTTCGGAAATCGTCACGGGCCAGACCGACGCCGTGCTGATCGACGCCCAGTTCCAGCGCAACGACGCCGAGGCGCTGGTGCAGAAGATCAAGGCCACGGGCAAGAAGCTCACCACGGTCTACATCAGCCACAGCGATCCCGACTACTACTTCGGCCTCGATGTGATCCAGGCCGCCTTCCCCGACGCAAAGATCGTCGCCACGCCGCAGACCGTGGCCGCGATCCAGGCCTCGAAGGACGGCAAGCTCGCGCACTGGGGCCCGATCCTCAAGGACAACGCGCCCAAGGCGCTGGTCGTGCCCGAGCCGCTGGCCGGTGACAGCCTCACGCTCGAAGGCCGCAAGATCCAGGTCGTCGGCCTCGACGGCCCCACGCCCGAACGCACCTTCGGCTGGATTCCTTCGCTGAAGGCCGTGGTCGGCGGCATCCCCGTCTCGGCCAACATCCACGTGTGGGTGGCCGACACGCAGACGCCCGAATCGCGCCAGGAATGGATCAAGACGCTCGGCCGCATCGAGGCACTGCACCCGAAGACCGTGGTGCCCGGCCACTACCTGCCGAATGCCAACGGGTCGGCGCCGTACACGCTGGCCTCTGTGAAGGTCACGCGCGACTACCTGAAGGCCTTCGAAGTCGAAGCCGCCAAGGCCAAGGACTCGGTCGCGCTGATCGCCGCGATGAAGAAGCGCTACCCGAAGCTGGAAGGCACTTCGTCGCTGGAACTCGGCGCCAAGGTCATCAAGGGAGAAATGAAATGGCCGCAGTGAACGACACCATCACCCTGCACTACATCTTCGATCCGCTGTGCGGCTGGTGCTACGCCGCGGCGCCGCTGGTCGACGCGGCGCGCAACATGCCGGGCCTGCAGGTCGCGTTCCATGGCGGCGGCATGATGACCGGCGCCAACCGCCGCGCAATCACGCCGCAGTGGCGCGAGTACGTGATACCGCACGACCGGCGCATCGCCGAGATGACGGGCCAGCCCTTCGGCGAAGGCTACTTCGAAGGACTGCTGCGCGACACCGGCGCGGTGATGGATTCCGAGCCGCCGATCACCGCCATCCTCGCGGCCGAATCGCTGCGCTCAGGCGGTGGGCTGGACATGGTGCATCGCCTGCAGCGTGCGCACTATGTCGAAGGCCGACGCATCGCCGACGCGCAAGTGCTGAAGGCGGTGGCCGCGGAACTCGGTTTCGATACCGAAGCCTTTGCTGCAGCCGTCGAGCGCCTGGCGGGAGAAGCGACCGCGCAACACATCGCCGAAAGCCGCCAGCTGCTGCAACGTGCGGGCGGCCAGGGATTCCCGACCTTCGTGCTGACGCGGGCCGATGGCAGCGCCAGCCGCATCGAGGTCGGCCCGTGGCTGGGCCGTACCGAAGACTGGAAGGCGCGCCTCGCGGAACTCGTCTAGCGCGCCACGCCCAGCAGCCGGTCCAGCACCTGCGGCTGGGTGCGCAGCGCCGCGGCGCTGTCCTTGTGCACGATGGTGCCGTGGTCCAACACCACTGCTTCGTCGGAGATCGCGAGGATCGCCTGCGGATGCTGCTCCACGATGATCGCGGCCAGCCCCTCGTCCTGCGTGATGCGGCGGATGGCGCGCAGCAGCTCTTCCACAATGATCGGCGCGAGCCCTTCGAGTGGCTCGTCGAGCAGCAGCAGCTTGGGGTTCAGCACCAGCGCGCGGCCCACGGCCAGCATCTGCTGCTCGCCGCCCGACAGCTGCGTGCCGAGGTTGGTCTTGCGCTCTGCGAGACGCGGGAACATCTCGTAGACCCGTTGCGGATTCCACTTGCCCAGCCGTTCCACGGCCGTGAGGTTCTCGTGCACGGTGAGCGACTTGAAGATGTTGCGCTCCTGCGGCACCCAGCCGATGCCGGCTGCCGCGCGCTGGTGCGGCGCCAGCTTGTGCAGCGCCTGTCCGCTCAGCGCGATGCTGCCGCCATGCTGGCGCGTGGCGCCCGCGAGCGTATTGATCAGCGTGGTCTTGCCCGTGCCATTGCGACCCAGCAGCGCCAGCGTCTGGCCCTCGCCGAGCGCGAACGCCACGTCGTGCAGCACCACGGCCTCGCCGTAGCCGGCACTCAGGTTCTCGATGCGCAGCAGCTCAGACATGGGCGGTTTCTCCGTGGCCCAGATAGACCTCTTTCACCTTGGGATCGTTGGCGATGGTTTCAGGGTCGCCTTCGGTCAGCAGCGTGCCGTTGACCAGCACCGTCATGCGGTCGGCAAAGCTGAACACCAGGTCCATGTCGTGCTCGATGAGCAGCACCGACACGTCGGCCGGCAGCGCGGCCACGGTTTGCAGCAGCTCCTCGCGCTCGCCGGCGGGCACGCCCGCCACCGGCTCGTCGAGCAGCAGCACGCGCGGCTCGCAGGCCAGCGCGATGGCGATCTCCAGCAGGCGGCGCTTGCCATAAGCCAGGTGCTTCACCTGCTGTTGTGCCACGTCGCTCAGGTGGAATTGCTCGAGCAGTTGCGTCGCGCGCTCGGCGATGGCCTTGCTGGCGCCCAGCGGACGCCACCATTGCGCGCCGATGCCCTGGTGCTGCGACACCACGAGCGCCAGCGTTTCGAGCGGCGTCATCGAATCGAACAACTGGTTGATCTGGAACGTGCGCACCAACCCGCGCGCCACGCGCTTGTGCGGCGCGAGCGTCGTGATGTCTTCGCCCAGCAGCGTGATGCGGCCTTCGGTCGGCGTGAGCACGCCCGTGAGCTGGTTGATCAGCGTGGTCTTGCCCGCGCCGTTGGGGCCGATCAGCGCATGGCGCGCGCCGCGCTTGAGCTCCATCGACACGTTGTTGGTGGCCGTGATGCCGCCGAAGCGCATCACGAGGCCGTGGGTGGAAAGAACGGTGTCGCTCATGCCGCTCCACCCTTCTTCTTGCCGGCGCCGAACCACGTCCAGGGCTTCAGCAGCCGGTCGCGCCCGACCAGCACCAGCAGCACCAGGATCAGGCCGATCCAGAACATCCAGTACTGCGGCGTCACGGCCGACAGCCAGGTCTGCAGCAGCTTGAACACGATGGCGCCCGCCACGCCGCCATAGAGCCAGCCCACGCCGCCGATGACGAGCATCAGCAGCACGTCGGCCGAGCGGTCGAAGGCCAGCACGTCGAGCGAGGCGAAGCCGGTGGTCTGCGCCAGCAGCGCGCCCGCGGCTCCGGCGATGCCGGCTGCCACGGTGTAGATGACCGCAAGGCGCGACACCACCGGGATGCCGATGGCCATGGCGCGCAGCCGGTTGTCGCGAATGGCCTTGAGCGTCGCGCCGAACGGCGAATGCACCAGCCGGCGCATCAGCAGGAACAGCAGCAGCATCACGGCCAGCGAATACCAGGCGGCCGTGCGGCCGTACAGGTCGAAGTCGAACAGGCCGAGCACCGGTCCCATCACCACGCCCTGCAGGCCGTCGGCACCGCCGGTCAGCCAGTCGAGCTTGTTGGCGAGTTCGAGCAGCAGCAGCGCGGTGCCGAGCGTGACCATCAGGCGCGTGAGGTCGCTGCCGCGCAAGATCGTCACGCTGGCGACGAGGCCCAGCAGCGCGGAGAGCACGGTGGCGACCACGAGCCCCACGGTCGGGTCGGGCATCACGAGCTTGGCGAACAGCGCCGCCGCATACGCGCCGAAGCCGAAGAAGGCGGCATGGCCCAGCGACACGATGCCGGTGTAGCCGAGGATCAGGTCGAGCGACATCGCAAACAGCGCGACGATGGCGATCTCGTTGATCAGCAGCGAGTGCGAAGGCATCACGAGCGGCAGCGCGAAGGCCGCGGCCCAGACGACGAACTCGAGCGAGTGCCAGCGCGCCTTGCGCAGCAGGGCCGACTGGAAATCGGTCGCAGAAGAAGGCGTGCTCATTCAGCGCCCCCCTTTGCGGGTGAACAGGCCCTGGGGCCGCCACATCAATATGAGGATCATCAGCAGGTAGACGGTGAACGCACCCATCTTCGGAATGAAGTACTTGCCCGCCACGTCGGCAATGCCCAGCAGCAGCGCCGCCGCGAGCGGCCCGGTGATCGACGAGGTGCCGCCGACCGACACCACGATCAGGAAATAGATCATGTACTTGAGCGGGAAGGTCGGGTCGAGCCCGAGAATTTCCGCGCCCAGCGCACCGCCCAACCCCGCGAGCCCGGAGCCCACGGCGAAGGTCAGCAGGAACACGATGTTCACGTTGATGCCCAGCCCCGCCGCCACGCGCGGGTCGTCGACCGCCGCGCGCAGCCGGCTGCCGAAGCGCGTCTTCGACAGGATGAGCTGAAGCACCACCGTGAGCACGGCGCACACGCCGATGATGAAGAGCCGGTAGTGCCCCATGCCCAGCAGCAGCGCGCCGTCGCCGATTTCGGTACGGCCGCGCAGCCACTCGGGCAGCTGCACGTTCTGCTGCGACGATCCCACGAAGTAGTCGATGGCCGCCACGGCCATGAAGGCGAGGCCGATGGAAAAAAGCACCTGGTCGAGGTGCGGCTTGCCGTACATCGGCCGATAGAGCGTGCGTTCGAGCAAAGCCCCGGCCAACGCGACGACGATGAACGCGAACGGCAGGCAGGCCAGAAACGGCAGGCCCAGCTTCTGCATCGCGAACACGGTGAGGTACCCGCCCGCCATGGCGAAGGCGCCGTGCGCGAGGTTGATGAAGTTCATCAGCCCGAGCGTCACGGCCAAGCCGACGGCGAGCACGAAGAGCAGCATGCCGTAGGCGATGCCGTCGAAAAGAATGGTCAACATATCAGCGATTCACCAGCTTGCCGCGCGCTGCGGTCTCTTCGGGAAACACCGAGGAACCGGCTTTGCCGGGCCTTTGGTGTTGCCCCCGGTAGGGGGAAGGCGAAGCGACACGAAGTGCGCGCAGCCTGGGGGCGAGCATTATTTAGCTTTTCCCGGATCCTTCACGCCCTTGATCACGTCGAACTCGACGTTGTAGAGCTGTCCGTCCTTCTTCTCGACCTTGCGCAGGTACACGTCCTGCACGATGTCGCGCGTCTGCGCATCGATCAGAACCGGGCCGCGCGGGCTCTCGAAGACCTGGCCCTTCATGGCCGCCAGCAGCGCTTCGCCGCCGCCCTGGCCCTTGGTGGTCTTGAGCGCTTCGTAGATCACGCGCATGCCGTCATAGCCGCCCACGGCCATGAAGTTGGGGCGCATCTTGGGGTTGGCCTTCTGGAAGGCCTCGACGAACTTCTTGTTCATCGCCGAGGGGTGCGCGGCCGAGTAGTGGTGCGAGGTGACCACGCCCAGCGCGCCGTCGCCCATGTCGTTGAGCTGGTCGTCGTCCGTCACGTCGCCGGTGGCGATCATCTTGATGCCGGCCTTGTCCATGCCGCGCTCGAGGAACTGCTTCATCACGGCCGCGCCCGCGCCCGAGGGCACGAAGACGAACAGCGCGTCGGGCTTGGCGTCGCGAACCTTCTGCAGGAACGGGGCGAAGTCGGGGTTGCGCAGCGGCACGCGCAGCTTCTCGAGCACCTTGCCGCCGTTGAGCTGGAAGCGCTCGCTGAAGAACTTCTCGGCGTCGTTCCCGGGACCGTAGTCCGCCACCAGCGTGACGACTGTCTTCACGCCGTTCTTCGGCGCCCAGTCGCCCATGGCCACCGACACCTGCGGCAGCGTGAAGCTCGAACGGATGATGTAGGGCGAAGCTTCGGTGATGCTCGACGTGGCGGCGGCCATCACCACTTCAGGCGTCTTCGACTGCGTGGCGATCGGCGCCACGGCCAGCGCCAGCGGCGTGAGGCCGAAGCCGGCCAGCACGTTGACCTTGTCGTTCACCACCAGTTCCTGAGCCAGGCGCTTGGTGACGTCGGGCAGGCCGGTGTCGTCCTTGACGATCAGCTCGACCTTCTTGCCGGCCACGGTGTCGCCGTTCTGGGCCATGTAGAGGCGCGCGGCAGCTTCGATCTGGCGGCCGGTGGAGGCCGACTGGCCCGTCATCGGCAGGATCAGGCCGATCTTGAACTTGTTGTCCTGGGCGCTGGCCAGCGACATTGAAAGCGCTAGCGCCGACAGGGCGGCGGTCTGGATGAGATGGCGTCTTTGCATGGTTTTTCCTTTGAGGGGCGGAACGCGAACCCGGGCTATTTTCAACACTTTGCAACACCCGGCGGAGCTGGCAATCACCTAGCGGTCTCCGACGGGATTCTTTGTTGCGCGATAACCAGATGAACCGCGCGATCATCGCGCATGGCAGCTTCCGCCTGCGTGCGTGCCGGCTGTAGGCGCAGTAGGCGCAGCCGCGCCGGGTCGTTTGATTCAAGCCGCCGATGTTTCGAAGGCGATACGATGTTCCGCTCGTTCCCCCATCACGACGGAGTCATCCATGTCCCAGCACGCCGCCTTGCCCGCCCGCTACGACCACGTGGGCAGTTTCCTGCGCCCCAAGTACCTGCTCGAAGCGCGCGAGCAGAAGGCCAAGGGCGAGATCACGCCCGAGCAGCTTCGCCTGGTCGAAGACAAGGCCATCACCGAGATCGTCCGCTTCCAGGAAGACATCGGCCTGAAGAGCATCACCGACGGCGAGTTCCGCCGCACCTACTTCCACATCGACTTCCTCGACCAGCTCGGCGGCGTGAAGACCGACATTCCGGTCACCATCCGCAAGCCCGACGGCACCGAGGAACTGGCGCCGCCCGCGATGCGCGTGATCGACAAGGTGCGCCACGTGAAGGACATCCAGCTCGCCGACTTCCAGTACCTCAAGAGCCAGGTTTCGGCGGGCCGCACGCCGAAGGTGACCATCCCCTCGCCGACCATGCTGCACTTCCGCGGCGGCCGCGCCGGCATCAGCAAGGAACACTATCCCGAGCTCGACCCGGTGTTCTACGACGACGTGGCCAAGGCCTATGGCGACGAGCTGCGCTCGCTGGCTGCAGCCGGCTGCACCTACGTGCAGATGGACGACACCAACCTGGCCTACCTGTGCGACGAGCACATGCGCGAAGCCGCCCGCAAGCGCGGCGACGACCCCAACGAGCTGCCGCACCGCTACGCCGCCTTCATCAACAAGGTGGTCGCGCAGAAGCCGCCGGGCATGCTGCTGGCCATGCACCTGTGCCGCGGCAACTTCAAGAGCACGCACGCAGCGGCCGGCAACTACGAACCGGTGGCCGAGGCGCTGCTGAAAGAGATGGATCTCGACGCCTACTTCATGGAATACGACGACGCCCGCTCGGGCGACTTCAAGCCGCTGCGCTACCTGCCCAAGGGCAAGACTGTGGTGCTCGGCCTCGTGACCACCAAGTTCGGCGAGATGGAGGACAAGGACGAGCTCAAGCGCCGGATCGAAGATGCCACCAAGTACGCCCCGCTCGAACAGCTCGCGCTATCGCCGCAATGCGGCTTCTCCAGCACGGTGCACGGCAACAACATCGCCGTGGAAGCGCAGCGCGCCAAGCTGCGCCTCGTGGTCGAGACTGCACAGGAAGTCTGGGGCTCGACCTGAAGCGCCATTTCTGTTGAAGTCGGGGCCCATGACGATTCACATCTACTCCGGCCCCCTCAGCATGTTCGGCGCCAAGGTCGAGATCGCGGCGCGCGAAAAAGGCCTTGCCTTCGAACTGGTCATGGTGCCGTTCATCGAGGGCGACGCCTACGAGCCCAAGCACCCGGTGGTGCTGCGGGTCAACCCGGTCAAGCAGCAGGTGCCCGTACTGACCGACGAGATCGACGGCGGGGTCGAGCTGTTCGACTCGACGCAGATCTTCGAATACCTCGAAGACCGCTACCCCGCCCCTGCGCTGTGGCCCGAGGGCATCGCCGAACGGGCCCGCGCACGGCAGCTGGAGCAGAAGTCCGACGAGGTCTTCTTTCCCAACGTCATCAAGCTCTTCGGCCTGCAGCACGACATGCACAGCGCCGCGGCGATCGCGGCCTGCGCCGGCTGCGCGCGCTTCTATGAAGAAATGGAAGGCCTGCTGGCCACGCGCGAGTACCTCGCTGGCCCCTACTCCTTCGCCGACATCGCCTTCTACATGGCCTGCGTGTTCGCCGACCGCAAGGGCGCCGGCATGACCGACACCATGCCGCGCCTGCTGGCCTGGCGCAAACGCGTGGGCGACCGCCCCGCGGTGCGCGCGGTGGTCGACCCGATGATGCGGTTCCTGGCCTCGCAGGGGCGCGGCGTGCCGGCCTTCCTTCAACGCTGAAGGCCGGCGGCGCTGAGGCATCATCACTCCATGCCGATCACAGGGTTCGACTGGCTGCCCTCCCCTTCGCAGCATTTCCTCGTCGTCACTTTCGCATTGCTGGTCTACGTCCTGACCACGCGCGCGCGCCGCGAGCAGCGCGCACCCACCACGGCCATCGCCTGGGTCATGGGGCTGGTGCTGATGCCCTATTTCATCCTGCCGATGTACCTGCTGTTCGGCCAGCGCAAGCTGCGCCCGGCGGGCTCGCCGCGGCCGCCGCGCTCGGTGCCGCCGGGCCACTGGGCGGCCGACCTGATCGAGAGCTTCGGCCTCGCTCCGCCGGGGCGCTGCGCGATCCGCATGCATGCCGAAGGCGAGGCCGCGCGCGAGGCGCTGTGGCAGGTGATCGACGGCGCGCGCGAGCGCATCGACGTGTGCACCTTCATCATCGGCGACGACCCACTCGGCCATGCGGTGATCGAGCGGCTCGCCAGGCGGGCGCGCGAGGGGCTCAAGGTGCGGGTGCTGCTCGACGGCTTCGGCGCGCTGTCGCTGCCGCGCCATCACTTCGACCGGCTGCGCGCGGCGGGCGGCGAGGTGGCGGTGTTCCGCCCCTTCTTCAGCCTGCGCCGCATCGGGCCGCGCAACCTGCGCAACCACCGCAAGTTCACCATTGCCGACGACAGCTGGCTCTGGTCGGGCGGGCGCAACCTCGCGGGCGAGTATTTCACCGGCAACGACAAGCATCCCGAGGCCTGGTACGACCTGTCGTTCGATCTGCGCGGCAGCGTGGCCGCGGCGGCGGCGCGCCAGTTCGACCACGACTGGACCTCGGTGCGCAGCCGCAAGGCCCGCGCCATCACGTGCGACGACGTTGCCGAGGGCCCGGGCACGGCCATGGCCCAGTTCCTGCCGAGCGGCCCCGACCAGACTGAGGACACGGCGCATGCCTTGCTGATCGACGCGTGCTTCCGCGCCGAGCAACGCATCCTCGCGATCACGCCCTACTTCGTGCCCGGCGACGGCCTGCGCGACGCACTGCGGCTGGCCGCGCGGCGCGGCGTGCAGGTGACCATCGCGATGCCGGCGAAGTCGAACCACCGACTGGCCGACTTCGTGCGCGCACGCGCCATGCGCGACCTGGCACGCGCGGGCGTGAGCTTTCGCATGCTCCCGTTCATGGCGCACGCCAAGGCCGTGGTGGTGGACGACGAACTCGCCATCTGCGGCTCCATCAACCTCGACCTGCGCAGCCTGCTGCTGAACCACGAGGCCGCCGTGGTGTTCTACGGCCAGGACCACATTGACTGGCTGGCCGAGTGGATCGAGACCACCACGTCGGCCGGCGAACCCTACCGCGCGCGGCGACCGGGGCTGCTGCGCGACGTGGCCGAGGGGCTGCTGCTTACCGTCGCTTTCCAGCTGTAGTCGGCTCGGCGGCCTTGGCGTCCTTTGCCACGGCGTCGAGCCCGGCGAGCACGTAGCGCATCAGGTCGTCCGCCAGCGCCTGCATGTCTTTCAGGGCCGGCAGCACCTTGCTGCTCAGGTCCTTGGGCGCCACCGTCATCACCAGGCACGGCAGCACCGTGAGCAGCAGGCTGCGCTGCACCGAGGGATGGTCGCCGGGCAAGCCCATGATCTCGCCGATGATGCCGCGCAGCAGCTTGGCCTTGGGCAGCACCGCCCGCTGGATCATCGCCGGCATGGCCGGCGACGGCGACAGCGCCTCGCGCAGCACCACCCGGAAGCCCCACGGCGCCTTCGGCTGCGCGCTCATCTCGACCATGTGCGTGAGGAAGGCGCGCAGCTTGAGCCGCGCATCGGTGGACTCCATGGACAGCGCCATCAGCTCGTCGAGGCTCACCAGTTGCCGGTGCGCCTCGATCAGCACCGCCTCGTAGAGCCCGTCGCGGCCGCCGAAGTGGTAGTTGATCGCGGCCATGTTGGTGCCCGCGCGGGTGCAGATTTCCTTGCTGGTGCTCTGCGCGAAACCCTGCGCCGCGAACAGCCGCCCCGCGGTCTCGAGGATGTGCAGGCGCGTGGTGTTGCCGTCGGTGCGCGGAGTGCGGGTTGCCATGCCTCGAGGCTAACCTAAACGAAAAAATACTTCAAATTCAAATTTCAATTTGATAACATCACGCGGAGCCAGGAACAGAAGCAGCCTCGTCAGGACACACGCCATGAACAGGAAACCGCTTATCGCCATCGCCGCCGTGGCAGTCATCGCGGCAGCGGGCGGCTGGTGGTACGCGCACCGCTCGGCCACGCCCTCCGACCAGCTCGTGCTGTACGGCAACGTCGACCTGCGCCAGGTCTCGCTGGCCTTCAACGCCAACGAGCGCGTGGCCGAGCTGACGGTGCGCGAAGGCGACCGCGTGCACGCCGGGCAGGTACTGGGCCGGCTCGACACCCGCTCGCTGGTGCTGCGCGCGGCGCAGTCGCAGGCGCGCATCGGCGTGCAGGAGCAGGTCCTGCTGCGCCTGAAGACCGGCAGCCGCCCCGAGGAAGTGGCGCAGGCCGGCGCCCAGGTGGCCGCCGCGCAGGCCGATGCCGATCTGGCGCAGCAGCAGCTCGCGCGCCTGCAGGCCATCGGCGCCACCACGGCCGGCCGCGCGGTGAGCCAGCAGGATCTCGACAACGCGCAGGCCAGGCGCAAGGTGGCGCTGGCGCAGCTCGACAACGCGCACAAGGCGCAGCAGCTGGTTGTCACCGGGCCGCGCAAGGAAGACATCGGGCAGGCGCAGGCCCAGCTCGAATCGGCCCGCGCCGAACTCGCACTCATGAACCACCAGCTCGCGGAGGCCGAGCTCAAGGCGCCCATCGACGCCGTTGTGCGCGCCCGGCTGCTCGAACCGGGCGAGATGGCCTCGCCGCAGCGCCCGGCCTTCACGCTCGCCATCACCGATCCCAAGTGGGTGCGCGCCTACGTGGCCGAACCCGACCTCGGCCGCGTGCGCGCCGGGCAGGAGGCCCGCGTGAGCACCGACAGCCAACCCGGCGAGGCCATCGCGGGCAAGGTCGGCTACATCTCGTCGGTGGCCGAGTTCACGCCCAAGACGGTGCAGACGGAGGAGCTGCGCAGCAGCCTCGTCTACGAGATCCGCGTGATGGTCGACGACAAGGAGGACCGGCTGCGGCTCGGCATGCCGGCCACGGTGCGGTTGCAGCTGGCTTCGACGGGCAGGCCCTGAATGACCGTCCTTCTTCCCGCATTGCTCCCTCCCCCTCTGGGGGAGGGCTGGGGTGGGGCCTGACGCCGTCCCCTACGGCCGGGGTCCCGGCCCCCCCCCCCCCCAACCCCCCCCGGGG